>JAJDBE010000048.1 GCA_029261515.1 Nitrospinaceae bacterium
CCAAAGGGTTTTTCGGGTTATGGGCACAACTTTTAAAATATCGGCGGCGGTTACTCGTGACATAATGTGGTGTCCTGGTTTTCGTTAGTTTGTTTTGATACTAAAGGTAAATGAAAAGATGAAAGAAGGAAACCAAGTAAATTAAAAGAAATAATTCAACAACCTGAAATCTTTAACTTGTCCTCAGTTTGCTTCGGTCTTTAGATTTCCATAAACCCCTGCTACTCTAAAAATTTACACTGTTAATGTAATTTTATCAACTAAAATCTTTCCTTTCCGGCAAAAAAAATGCCCCCTTCCCCCAAATTAATTGAAAAATAGGACTTTATACAATATGAAAAATTGTATACAATATTGCCAATCCACATACCAAAGCCAAAATTTTTAACCCTTTGATTTGTTCGTAACGAGTTAAAACTTTGGTCGCGCGATACCGGAAGGGTTTATGACCATTATGGCTCTTTCTGAGATGACCGAAAAACCGGATTGGCACGTTGATCGCTGTGGGGATTTTCCTTTATGCAATTTGGGGCGTTGGCTTTCGCATGACTTCCCGAATATCCTTTTGAATTTTAAGGGGATATTCATCCACTCCCTTTCTGGATAGAGGAAATTATGAATTTGGATGTCTATCGGTCAGGATTTACTATTGAGTTGCCGAAAACTCCTGACCATTAAAAACTGAATTTGGAGCTCGCAAGTTATGTTCCGCAAAAATTTTACCGTCATCTGCTTCGTTTTTGTTCTTATCTTCCAGGGAGGCGTACAAGGGAATGTCTGGTCGGCGGAAGCTGAGACGGAAATTGAATTCAACACGGCACCCTCCCCTGCCGATGCGTCCGTCCTGCGTTTGAGTTTGCGGGATGCCGTGGAAGGCACCTTAAAAAACAATGTCTCCATTGCCGTGGAAGAATACAATTCCAAAATCCGCGAGCAGGACATTCTCGACAGAAAATCAGAATTCGATCCCACTGTCAGCGCGGAGCTATCCACCGGCGAGAAAACCAATCAGGTTGCCAGTGCATTTGCGTCTCCGGATAAAAGCCGCAACCTCGACCATGACTGGAATTTATCACTGAGTCAAAAATTGGTGACCGGGGCCGATTATGAGTTTAGTTTTTCCAACAATAAAAACAAAACCAATTCCAACTTTGCCGGACTCAACCCCCAGTATTCCTCGGAATTGATTTTTTCCCTGACCCAGCCGTTGCTGAAAAATTTTGGCATCGATAACAATAAGAGGAATATTTACATTGCCAAAAATAATCTGGATATTTCCGACTATGAATTCACCAGCAAGGTGATCGATACCGTCACTGAGGTGGAAAATGTGTATTGGGATCTCGTGTTCAGCATCGAGGATTTGAAGGTCAAGGAGAAATCACTCGAACGGGCGCAGGATTTCGAAAAAAGGGTCCGGGCGCAAGTAGAAGTGGGAACGTTGGCGCCGCTGGAAATCCTTCAGGCCCAGTCGGAAGTGGCTTCCCGTGAAGAACTGCTTTTGCAGAGCAATGATCTGATCCAAGACAACGAGGACAATATAAAAAATATTTTGAATTTGAGCTTTGATTCACCGGAGGGCATGAAAAAGTTGGTTCCCGCCGACCAGCCAGAGTTTAAACCCGAAGAGAAAATAATTTTGGAAGAATCTTTAAAAGAAGCTTTGAAAAAACGCCCTGATTATCTGGTCAAGAAGAAGGATCTGGAGAGCCAGAATATTCTGGTGAAATATAACGAGAATCAAATTTATCCAACTTTAGATTTGTTTGGAAGTCTTGGGCTAAACGGCATCAGTGGAGATGCGATCAACATCACCAGTGGGTCGGTCACAGGAAGAAGCCGCTTCGGCGGCGGCTATGATGAAGCGCTTTCCAATACTTTTTCCACAGAGTATTTTCTTTGGGAATTCGGCGTCAAACTCAGCTATCCCATCGGTAACCGCTCCGCCAAGAGCCGGTTGACCGCTTCCCGCCTGGAGGTGGCGCAGACGCTTCTCGACATCAAGGATCTGGAGAAAACAATTGTCGTTGAAGTGAGGGAAGCGGTGCGTCAGATTCAAACAGAAGGAAAACGGGTCCAGGCCACCCGCCTTGCCCGCAGACTGGCTGAGGAAAAACTCAATGCGGAAGAGAAAAAGTTTGAGGTCGGGTTGTCCACCAGTTTCAACGTTCTCGAATTCCAGGAAGATCTGGCCGAAGAGCAGAGCAATGAAATCCAGGCGCTCATTGATTACAACAAAGCCAAAATCCGTTTGCGGCAGGTGGTGGCAAGCACCCTGGAGGCGCATAACATCAAAATGAACTCCGAAAACGATTCATGAAAAAAACCCTTATCTTTCTTGGGGTCGTACTTTCACTAATCGCAATTTATTTATTCTCGGCCAATTCCGGCGGAAACGAAGACGATACCAGGATCGATTTCAAAACCACCGAAGTTCTCAAGGGAGATTTGGTCGTCAAAATTTCCGCCACGGGAATTGTAGAGCCTAATTTCAAGGTGGAAGTGAAATCCAAAGCCAGCGGCGAAGTGTTGAAATTCCCCTATGAAGAAGGCGACTTTGTAAAGAAAGGCGAATTACTTCTGCAACTGGATAAGTCGGATGAACAGAGAAATGTGGCGAAAGCGCGGGCGGAAAAATCGAGCAGTATCGCCAAATTAAGAAAAGCCGAAACCGGTCTTCTGCTTCAGGAAACAAAGTTTGCCACGGATCTGAAAAAGGCGGAGTCGGAAGTCGAGTCGGCGGAAGCGAATTTGCAGGAGTCGGAAGACAAGCTCAAACGGCAAAAAGATTTGTTTGAAAAACAATTCGCCGCCAGACAAACGCTGGACGAAGCCGGCACGGCCTACAAAGTCAATCAGGAAAACCTGATTCAGGCCAAAGCGAGATTGCAGGCGGCAAAAGACGGGATTCACGACATCACGCTAAAGAAAAATGAAATCGATCTGGTGCAGGCGGAAGTCGAGCGGTCTGACATTGCGTTGGATGAAGTGCAGGAACGCCTGGAAGAAACCGAGATCTATACGCCGATTTCGGGCGTTATCATCGACAAAATGGTGGAGGAAGGCCAGATCATCGCTTCGGGAATTTCCAATGTCAGCGGCGGTACGCCTCTGGCAACGGTTGCGGACATGTCCCGTCTGTTCATTATCGCCGATGTCGATGAAACCGATATCGGGTCCGTCAAACTGGATCAAACCGTGACCATCACCGCCGATGCGTTTCCAAACGAAGCGTTTCAGGGAAAGGTCCGGCGCATTGCGCCACAGGGCGAAGTGGAAAACAGCATCACCATTTTCAAGGTAAAAATTGAAATCCTGGGTTCCGGCAGAAACATTTTAAAGCCCATGATGTCGGCCAACATCGACATTGTCACCGCCTCCGCCAACGACACGCTCTATATCTCGCGCGGCGCTGTGAGGAGAGACGGAGAGGAAGTTTATGTTGCCGTCCTGGAAGCCGGTCAACCGGTGCGGACTCCTGTCACCATTGGAATCGAAAACCCGATTCACACGCAGATCATTTCCGGCCTTGAGTTGGGACAGAAGATTATTCTGGGCGATTATGAAAAACTTTTGGCGGAAGCGGGAGAGAAAAAGGATAAGGGCTCTTCTTTAAGAAAAATTCTTTTTATGCTGCGGTCTAAATAGATTTTTGAAACTTTTTTGAGGGTGTCTATTGAGTTCTATTTTTATAAACCACACTGCGTCGAAAGTATGGCTTTGACACTAGGATTACGCAAGTTATTGCGTTGCAAAAGTGGCCGCTTTCTGGCGGCCTTGATTATTTCGTGGTTTGTACTTTGCCTGCCCTCCCCCTCTCAGGCTCAGGACGAGCCGTATAAAACTGAGATCATCGGAGTAGAGGATGAGAAGTTAGAGAAAACTTTGGAACTGTCTTCCAACCTGATCCAACTAGCCAAAGACCGGGCGCCCAGTCCCGCAGGGTTGATTCACCGTGCCTGGTCAGATGAAAAGCGCCTGGGGGAAGTCTTAAAATCCTTTGGCTATTTTTCAGGCACCGTTCAGATTGCCATTGAAGGCCAGTCCCTGCAAGACCTTCGCCCTGGCGACCTGAGTGAAAAAGAAACTCCCTCCATTGAAATTAAAATCGCTCCGGGTCCGCTATATCGAATTCAGAAAATTACGGTCGAAGGATTGGAACACCCGGAGTTTGCAAACCTGACTCCAGAACTGAAACTCGGAGATCCTGCCGCAGGACAATCGGTTCTCGATGCCGAGCGGGACCTGGTTGGCAGGGTAAAGCTGGCAGGCTACCCCTTTGTGCGGATGGAAGACCGCAAGCTGATGGTGAATCATTCCGAGCAGTCGATGGATGTGCATTGGAAGATCGCAACGGGTCCCAGGTCTTTTCTCGGCGATCTTTCCATTCAAGGGTTGGAGCAAGTCGAGGAAGACTTCATTTTAAACCGCGCTCCCTGGAAATCCGGCGACTCCTATGATCCCCGCACACTGGAAAGCTTTCGATCCGATCTTTCCAACATGGACTTATTTTCATCCATCAAAATTGGGATTCCAGAGCAAAGCGAATTGAAAGGTGGTACGGAATCCGAACCCCTGCCAGTGAGCTTGAAGTTAGAAGAAAAGCCGTTTCGTTTTTTCGGGTTCGGGGCCGACTATTCCACTACAGAGGGAATTGGTTTGAACGCCTTCTGGGGGCATCGCAACTTTTTTGGCCGGGGAGAGAAATTGAAAATCACCGGACGGTTGGCCAGGATCGGCGAGAATGAATTTGGCAATATCGACCAGAGACTGGGCCTGGATTTTCAAAAACCCGATTTTCTCTCACGCAATCAGGATTTGTTATTTAGCGGCGAGCTGGTGAACGAGCACCCCGATGCTTTCGACCGTAAGGCCATCACCGGAACGCTGGGTCTCAACCGCCGCGTCAGCAAAACCCTTTCCATCAGCGGCGGCATCAGTGGCGAATATTCTAAAATCCGTGACAACGAGAGTGAGGATGAGTTCACTCTGCTCGGCTTTCCTTTTGCTTTGAAGCATGACACTACGGACAATTTACTCGACCCTAAAACTGGGTTCCGCAACGAATTCCGCGTGACTCCCTACACGACGGTGTTCGGACCCGGCGGCGGTTTTACCAAATTCAGGCTGGGCAGCCGGGGTTATTATAAAGCTAAGGAAGACGGATCAGTGGTTCTGGCCGGGCGTTTTCTGCTGGGCAGTATCGTGGGATCGGCGACAGCCAATATCCCCGCGAACAAAAGGTTTTTCGCCGGCGGCGGCGGCTCAGTGCGAGGCTATGAGTTTCAGAACGTCGGACCGCTGGACAATGAGGACAAGCCTCTAGGAGGAAGAAGTCTCATCGAGGTCGGCGCCGAGGTCCGGCTTCGTTACAAAGATTTTGGCTTGGTTCCCTTTGTCGATGGCGGCAACGTCTTTGACTCGGAGTTGCCGAAGTTCGATCAGGACCTGCAATGGGCCGTCGGTCTGGGCGTAAGGTATTATACGAAGATCGGACCCTTGCGGCTGGATGTCGCGGTTCCCCTCAACCGCAGAGACAATGACGATCCTGCGGCATTTTATATCAGCATTGGTCAATCGTTTTAACAAGAGATTATGTTGAAAATTCTAAAAACATTTTTAATCGCCGTTGTTCTTCTGCTGGCTCTTTCCATTTATGGAATGTGGGCGGCTGTCGAGTGGCTGGAGACCGATGCCGGAAAACAGAAGCTTGTGGAGATCATCGAGGCCGGCGCAGAAACATCGGAAAGCGGCCTTGAGATTGGCGCTCTTCAAGGAAGCCTCTTTTCTTCCCTGACCCTTAGCGATGTGGCCTTGAAGGATCAGCAGGGACTCTGGCTGAAAATCGACCGGTTGCAATTGCATTGGGACCCCTGGGCGCTTTTTTCGAGGAAGGTTTTGATCCAGGAAATTGCGTTTGGAACTATTGATGTGATGCGCAAACCCTTACTGCCGCAATCGCCTCCACAGACTAATAGGAAGAAAGGCGGAGGACAATTTCCCGTCATCCCGGTGTTTGTGGAAATCAATCGTCTGGCGGCGGAGCAGATTCATCTGCAATCCCCCGTTATTGGTGAAGAAGTGCGGGCTTCGTTCGAAAGCCGAATGGGGTATTGGGGACTCTCTCAGGGGGTGGCATTGGACCTGCTGTTAAAGCGGATCGATGAAATTCCCGGTTCCGTGGATTTCAAGATGAACTTTATTCCGCCGACTCAGACGCTGATAGTGGATCTCAAAGCCTACGAGCCTGCCGGCGGAATTCTGGTGCGCTCGTTGAACGTTCCCGATCTTCCTGAAATGTCCGCAACGATTCACGGAGACGGCACGCTGGAAGAATGGCAGGGCCGGTTTAATATGGTCGCCGGGAATGCGCTTGGCATCGAGGGGCAGGCGGAAATCAAAACCGTCAGCGAAACAACCTATGGGTTGAATCTACTCATGACCAGCAATGTGTCATCTCTGGTAAATCCCGACTTGAAAGATTTGTTGGGCGATTCGCAAAAATTAAATGCACGCTTGACCCTGATTGAAACGGACCACCTGAAAATCGAAGAGGTCGAAATTTCAATTCCTGCAGGTCGCGTGGCGCTTCAGGGGGATTTGCGGTTTGCCGAGCAAAGCGTCAATGCACGTTACCAATTGACTGCAGGGGACCCTCAAATTTTCGCGTCTCTGCTTCCCGATGTTCACTGGGGTTCTGTCACCGCTTCGGGAACTCTGGAAGGCATGCAGACTCACCCCCGCGTCGAACTTCATGTGGAAGCGAAGTCACTCGTCCAGGGAGAGTTTTCAGTTTCGCGAACCGTCGCCGATTTTCAAGTGATCCCCGACCGGCCTTTTGGCGAAGCGGGTCTGGCAGTCGCCTTCAATGGAAAAGGCGCGGTGCATGACCCAAAAGGACCCGATCCGGTCATCCAAAAAATCAGCCAGCAACCGTTGCAGTGGAATCTCAAGGGCACGCTCTTCTCCGACACAGGCAGAATCGCCTTGGATCAGATGGAAACCTCATTGGATGGCGTACGTTTGAACGTGAACGGCCAGCTTGAGGACTGGGGTCAGGTGGCCAAGGTAAAAGGCGGCGTCAACCTTGCGGACATTTCCAGGTTCTCCGAGATCGCCGGGCGGGAACTTAGAGGTGCCGTGGCGCTGGATTGGCATGCGGAAGTCAGGGACTTTGGCAAGGTGGTTCAAGCCGACTTTTCTTCCGTCATGAGCAACCTGGATACCGGTATCCCCGAGGCCAGGGTTCTCATCGGAGAGCGTCTGACACTGGCAGGGAAAATTCACCGCAACGCGCAGGGGATCATGCGTGTCGAAGAGTTCACGGTCAAAGGCGCGGAGCTATCCGCCCTTGTCAACGCAACCCTGAACCCGGATCAAACCCTGCTCTCCGAATGGTCGGTGGCAATTCCCCGGCTGGCTAAAATTTCCAGTGTCATCGGGCAGGAGTTATCCGGCGATGTCACTATCCGGGGAACCGCGAAAGGCCCGGTTCAGTCTCCCGTCATCCATGCAAAAATTGAAAGCCAAACACTGACGCTGAAAGAAATTTCCATCCGGCAGACCACCGTGCAGTTCAAAGTGCGCGATGTTACTCAATCGCCAACAGGCAATGTGGACGCCATCGCCGTCATCAACGGGCACGGTGCTTCTTTGTTCACTGGCTTTACCTTCAAGGAAGGCAAACTCCTGCTTCTCGATCAAACCCGGCTTTCCGCCCTTGGGGCGCAGGTGAAAGGCGATCTCAAAGTCGGGCTGAGCCCGGTTGCGGTCAACGGAACGCTAAACGGCAGTATTTTGGATTTTGCCGATATCAATGCGCTTCTCGATAAAAAACTATCCGGCGATTTAGCGTTAAAGGTTGTGCTTTCTGAAAAGGAAGGTCAGAGCGCCCGGTTCAATTTGCAGGCGGATAACGTGAAGATAGAAGGCGAGTCGCCGCTTTCCGTTAAATCAATTTCCCTGTCAGGAAAAGCGGTCGATGTGCTGAAAACCCCGATGATTGACAGCAAGTTGCAGATCAATGATGCCAATATTCCCGGCATGACCATACAAAGAACGATTTTAAACGCCAAAGGAACGGCGGAAGCGTTGGACTTTGATCTGGCCACGGAATTCCAGCCTGACGGCGGGCCGTCTGCCAATTTAAAAACTTCAGGCAACCTGAAGGCGGAGAGTGCGAGCCAGATCGTCCTGTTAAAGACGTTTACAGGGTCGGCCAGTAAAATTCCCTTTCAGATGGTTCAGCCTGCAAGTTTGACCCTGTCTGGCGCCAATATCGAAATGATGGGATTGGTGTTAAAGATTGAAGAAGGCCAGGTGAAAGGCGATTTCAGCAAAAATCAAAGCGGCATCCTGGCAACGGTTCAGGTGGATCAATTGCCTTTGGACCTGGTGAACACGTTTCAGCCCGGACTGGGATTAAAGGGAAAACTAAAAGGAGAGATTAAACTTTCTGCCTTAAAGGTCAATCCCAGCGGAAAACTCAACTTTTCCGTGACCGGGTTGACCGTGGCAAAAGCCGCCGAAAAATCTCTGCCCGTGTCGACTGCCAGCTTGCAGGGAAATTGGAATGGCAAGCTGGCAACGGCGAGCTTTAACCTGAAACAGCCTTCCCTCGGCGACTTTGAGGCGAGCGGCGAAATCCCGCTAATCATGCAGCCGGAAACGTTTGCCATCTCCCTGCCGCCGCAAACTTCTTTAAAAGGAGCGGCCAAGGGCCGGATCGATCTCGACATATTAAACGACATGGTCCTGACCACGGGGGATCAAGTGAAGGGGATCGTCGACCTTGCGATCCAAGTCGGAGGTGTTATCGACAAGCCTGAGATCGTGGGGAAAATTAAACTCGAAGGCGGATTATATGAAAGCATCAAACTGGGGACGACGGTGGATGGCATCGAGTTGCTCGTCTCTCTCGATCAGAATCATATCCAGATCGATAAGCTATACGCTCGCACGCCGAAAAAAGGCACGATCAGCGGAAGTGGCAACGTCACAAAATCGGAGCAAGGGGAACTGGTCGCCAATCTCAATTTAAAAACCCAGGGGGCGCAGTTGGCGGCGACGGACACGCTGACGACTCAGGTGACCAGTGATTTGAATTTTACGGGGCCTGTGAACGCGGCTTTCCTGAAAGGTGAAATCAAAATCGACCGGATGGAGATTTACGTTCCCAATAATTTGCCGCCCAGCATTGTGGTCCTGGATGTGGAGGAAACCAATGGCGAGAAAACGGAAGGCAATATTAAAATCGAATCTGCCCCCGGCAAGGAGGAACCCGGTTTTGACGTGGGGCTGGATTTAAAGATCAGCGCGCCGGGTCAGATTTTCGTGCGCGGCAGAGGCATCGATGCGCAACTCGAAGGCAACCTGGCAGTGACAGGGTCCGCGAATGCACCAAAAGTAGATGGCGTATTCAAAATGCGGCGCGGTCAAATGGATCTGCTAGGGAAACAGGTGAAGTTCAAACAGGGAGTGGTTCAATTGGACGGAGTTCCCAAGCGAGACCCGGAACTCGATTTTAAAGCCGAGGTTCCCGGAAAAACAGCCACCATTCTGGTGGCGGTGTTGGGACCTGTGTCGAATCCGAAGGTTCAGTTGAGTTCATCGCCTGAAATGCCACAGGACGAAATCCTCTCGCGGTTGCTGTTCGACAAGAGTGCCGGAGCCATGACGCCGATTGAAGCCGTCCAATTGGCCAATTCCGCCGCTCAACTTGCAGGCGTGGGCGGCCAGGGTCCTGGTTTCATGGATCAGGTTCGCGGTTCCCTGGGATTGGATACGCTCAAATTTTCCGGCGGCGAAGGCAAGTCCGGGCCGGGTCTTGAGGCGGGACGTTATCTTGCGGAAGGCGTTTATGTGGGCGTGAAGCAGGGGTTGAGCGATAATTCCAGCTCCGCGGTCATCGAATACGAAGTGACGCCCAATGTTTCCCTGGAGAGCGATATTGGCGCGGATGCGCAATCCCGGGTGGGCATCAATATGGAATGGGATTATTAAACTAAATCCGGCATCCCCTATTGCGGTTTCACCGTTGAGACTGAGATAATTGAGCAAACTCCTTACAGAGGCGCTACTTTGATTGACGTGCGGCATTTATGCAAAACCTACCAGTTGGGCAATGTAGAAGTACCCGCTCTGGTGAACGTTTCGTTCAGTTTTGATCCCGGCGAGTTCGTGGCCATCATGGGGCCATCGGGCAGTGGCAAATCGACGCTGATGAACCTACTCGGATGTCTCGATCTCCCGACTTCAGGAATTTACCGGTTGGAAAATTACGACATCCAAAATCTGAGCGCCAATGAACTGGCCGAGGTGCGCAACCGCCGTATCGGTTTCGTATTTCAGAACTTCAATTTACTGCCAAGGGCCACGGCGCAGGAAAATATCGAATTGCCCCTTCTGTATGGCCGCGTTCCCAATGCCGCGCAAAAAGCCAAAGAGGCGCTGGCGAAGGTCGGTCTTTCTGAACGCGGCAAGCACAAACCGGCGGAACTTTCCGGCGGAGAGCGGCAGAGAGTTGCCATCGCCCGATCCATTGTCAACAATCCCGCCATCATCCTTGCCGACGAGCCGACAGGAAACCTTGACTCGAAAACGGGCGAGGAGATCATGAATATTTTCACGCAGTTGAATGCGGAAGGCGTTCTGATCGTTCTGGTCACGCATGAGGCGGAAATCGCCCAATACGCCCGGCGCACTCTGAATATGAAGGATGGGGAACTGGTGCACGACTCGTTTGTGGCGGAGGCGCTTCGCTGATGCTGCTCTGGGACCTTTTTAAAATGGCTCTGCGCAGTCTGATTGCCAACAAACTGCGCACGTTTCTGACGACGCTTGGCATCATCATTGGCGTGGCTTCGGTCATTTCGATGATCTCCATTGGCGAAGGGGCGAAACAGCAGACTTTGAGCACCATCTCCAAATTCGGAACCAATTTGATCTCCATTCAACCGGGACGCAAGAAAACCCGGCATGTGCGGTCGGACCGGGTGGTCACTCTGACGCTTGCGGACGCGAAGGCCATCGAAAGCCAGGTGCCCCTCATCACCGGCGTGGCCGCCCAGGTGTACCGCCCGGCGCAATTGAAGTACTCAAATAAGAACACCAACACCACGGTCCGGGGCACGGGAAAGGATTACGCCCGTCTTGCTAATTTTGTAGTGGACCGGGGCCGTTACTTCAGCGCCGAGGAAATACGCACGTCGCGACAAGTCGTGGTGCTGGGCGCGACCGTGGTCAAGAATCTGTTTGAAAATGAAAACCCCATTGGCAAGGACCTCAAGGTGGACGGTAAAAACTACCTCATCATCGGCATGATGGAAGCCAAGGGCGCACTGAGCTGGTTCGACCCGGATGACCAGATTTTCATTCCCGTGACCACGGCGCAGAAACGGTTGTTCGGCATGGATCATGTGCAATCCATTGACGTTCAGGCCGCCAGCATCGAAGACCTGGAAATCATCAAGGAGGATATCGAAAGTCTGCTGCGCTTGCGCCACAATATCCGCGGTGAGGAGGAAAGCGATTTCCATGTGCAGAACTCGTCGCAATGGCTGAACAGCTGGGGCGATGCGGCGAAAACCTTCACCTATCTTCTCGGCGGCATCGCGGGCATTTCCCTGATGGTGGGCGGAATCGGCATCATGAACATTATGCTGGTCTCGGTGACGGAACGAACGCGGGAAATCGGCATTCGCAAGGCCATCGGTGCGAAGAAAAGGGAGATCATGGAGCAGTTCCTCATCGAGTCGGTGCTGATGAGTTTTTTAGGCGGGGGGATTGGCATCGCACTCGGTTTGATCATTTCCAAAGCCGTGTCGAAAGTGGGTGGTTGGGACACTATCGTTTCGCCCGAGTCGATTCTTCTGGCTTTTGGATTTTCCGTCGGCGTCGGAGTTTTCTTTGGTTACTATCCCGCCAACAAGGCCGCCAACCTGAATCCCATCGACGCGTTGCGGTACGAATAGTTTCTCCAATCGCTTCTTTCAGAGTAAAAATGCGCATCTTCCCTGATAAAGAAAATTACTTCCGTTTGGCTGAAAGCTCCAGTCGGGTTCCCGTTTGCGGAGAAACGCATCTGCCGAACCTGCAACCCGCCTTGCTCTTTCGCGAACTTTTTTCTGAGAAAGAGGAAGCATTTCTATTTGAAAGCGGCAAAGGGCCGGAAGCCACAGCCCGCTACACTTTCATGGGAGTTGCCAACGGACGGTCTATTAAGATTATTAATGGCAGGGCGTTTTCGCGGCATTCCGTTTCTGGCGAATGGGCAGAGATAGATGTGTCGCAAGTGCTGGACGCACTGAATTTCGAGGACGGGGTCCGCGAGGCCGGCACTCTCAATCACTTCTGGGGCGGCTGGGTTGGTTACATTGGTTATGAGATGGCCCGGCTATTTGAAAACCTGCCGCCGAAAAAAGAGGACCCGTTACAAATTCCCGATTTGTATTTTTTTCAAGTGGAACAGTTGATCGTCTACGACCACAAGGAAGAGAAACTTCGAATCATCGTCTCCGGCGAGTCATCAAGCGATTCTAAAAGTTATGGCAACCGGGTTGCAGCAATCGAAACTCTCTGGTCGCGCATTCAGGGGGGCGTTGCCCGTTGCTCAGGAACTTTTAACAGACAAACCCACACAGCAAAAAACGGTGATAATCGCAAAAACGGATTGCAATCCAATTTGACCCAGGCGGAGTACATCGAATGCGTGGAGCGCGCCAAGCTCTATATTGAAGAAGGCGATATTTATCAGGCCAACCTTTCCCAGCGGTTTACCACCGCGTATGACGGAGATGATCTGGGTCTGTTTTTTAATCTGCGCTATGTAAATCCCTCGCCTTTTTCAGGTCTTTTACGATTTAAGGAATTGGGCATCGTCAGTTCCTCTCCCGAAAGGCTGGTCAAGGTGGAAGAAGACTGCATTGAAACCCGCCCCATCGCCGGGACACGCCCCCGGGGTCTGGACGCGGACACGGACCAGTCGTTGTCTTCGGAACTGTTGCTCAACGAAAAGGAACGGGCGGAGCATTTGATGCTGGTCGATCTGGAGCGCAACGATCTGGGGCGTATCTGTGAGACCGGAAGCGTAAAGGTGACGGACCTGATGTTCCTCGAACAATATTCCCACGTCAGCCACATCGTTTCCAATATTGAAGGAAAATTACAGCCGCAGGCGTCGGTGAAGGATATTCTGCGGGCGGTTTTTCCCGGCGGCACGATCACGGGGTGCCCTAAAATCCGCAGTATGGAAATCATCCGCGAACTGGAACCACAACCGCGTGGCCCCTATTGCGGTTCAATGGGATACATCGGTTTTTCCCGCCACATGGATTTGAATATTATTATTCGTAGCTTTATTTTAAAAGACGGCAAGGCCTGGTTCAATGTCGGGGCGGGAATCGTGGCGGACTCAGAGCCGGAAAAGGAGTATCAGGAGACGCTGGACAAGGCCGCCGCGCTCGTTCAGGTGCTCGCCTCCCAGAATAACGGAGGTTCGGGATGAACGAGCCTGTCGTTTACCTGAACGGACTATTCGTGCCCTTGTCGTCGGCGAAGGTGTCCATTCTGGACCGGGGCTTCGCCTATGGCGATGGCCTCTTTGAAACCATGCGCGCCTACAAAGGACGGGTTTTCCGATTGAACGATCATATCGAAAGACTCGTTGGCTCGTTGCGTTTAGTCGGCATTGAACTTCCTGCGACTGAGAAGGAACTGCGATGTGCCATTCAGCAAACACTGGAGAAAAACGCGTGCCCTGACAGCATTCTGCGGATGACGGTTTCGCGCGGTGAACAAGACGCAGGTTTCACAATCGATCCAGAGGCGTCCCCCACTCTGGTGATTCAGCCAAGGCCGCTTCAGCCATTGCCGGGCGAATGGTATGAAGAAGGCATCGATGTCGCCCTGTTTCCGGGAAGTGCGGTCAAAATCAGCGGGCTTGCCCGCCAGGTGAAGTCTTGCAATTTTCTTTCCTATATTCTCATCCGGGAACAGGCTCGGCAAAAAGGCGCTGTGGAAGGGATTTTAATGGACGACCATCATCGGATCACCGAAGGCACCACCAGCAATATTTTTGTGGTCAAAGACGGGGTGTTGAAAACTCCAGAGTTAAATCAATACATTTTGCCGGGAATCACGCGCCAGGTGGTGCTGGAAATCGCCGTTGAACAGGGAATCCCCGCCTTTGAAGCGTCCTTGACCTCTGAGGATATTTTTCAGGCCGATGAAGTGTTCATCACCAATTCGGCGATCGAGCTGGTTGCCGTTAAAAAGGCGGATGCAAAAACTATTGGCGCAGGAAAGCCCGGCGAAATCACCCGGTATCTGCACAGGGAATATTTAAAGCATCTTTAATCATCCCATTATTTTCTTCAGGCAGTTCGCCGGCCCTAATTTTATCAGGGCCGCTCTCAGCCAAACGCAATTTTGGCGGGTGCTCTAAAAAGCGTTGAACGGCAAAATTAAAAGTGCTAGTCTTTTCAATTCGATTTTAAATCCCGCACTTTTAATTTACAGGATGCTATGAGCGCTGAGGACCGGTTTCACGACAATCCCAATGGTGTGATCACGGACACGCAAAACCGCAAGGAATGGCTGCCGAAAGATTCCTACCAGGACGTTGGCAAATGGCAAAGCTGGCAGGAAGCTGAGAGCTATATTAAATTAATGCGTTCGGTTTACGCCGGAGGGCAAAACGACTGGCGTCTGCCAACCGAGGAAGAGGCGCTCAGTCTCTATGATGAAGAACTCCAGTCACTGGACTGGGAAGGTAAAGAGATCCATATCCACAATGTTTTTGTTCCCAGAAGTTCCCGTTATCTCTGGACCAGCACAGTGAGCGACGAGGATAAGGTATTGCGGGTCAATCTCAGTGATGGCTCCACCGAATACGTCGATAAAACCACTCAGGAACTTATGGGCGCCCGGCTGGTCCGCGATATCACCAATTGATTGCCATACCTCATGTTTAATCTGATTCCCAGTGTCATACCTCGAATGACCAGATTCGACCCAAAGAGGACATTCTCAGGAGAGTAATAAATTGGTTTACCGAGAAGTAGAAAAACTGGTTTTCCTACAAATATATCTATAGCTAAACTCCGCCTTTATCCACATTCGTTGAACGGTATTCAGTTCGGAAGTGATCGTTTTCATCCCACTTATTGAGTTGCGTCAACCAATGTTCCCCACTACCTGAAGGTCCACTGGAATTCTGAAACCGATTTCCGTTGCGAAGAAAAGACGGGGGTGACAATCTGACGCCACAACCGCTTTCTTTAACTCCATTTTCTCAAGTGTGTCACAATGAATGGTTGTCTTTCACTTTAGAAGAAGGGGATTTATGACCGAGCATAATTTAGGGAAATGGCACCATATTTTCGATGGGCACGGCAAAACATTTACCATCAATGGGCAGCAAATAGCGATGTTTAGTATTGATGGTGAACTTTTTGCTTTTGACGATGTATGTCCGCACGTGGGAGCTTCTTTGGGAAGCGGCAAATTGGAAGGGAAACTGGTGACCTGCCCCGCCCACGATTGGCAATTTGATGTCACCAATGGAGAATGTATTTCTGTCGACAGGTGTGATGATGGGTGTTATGTAGACACTTATCCGGTAAAAATAGAAAACGACGAGATAATTTTAAGCTTGCCTTCTTAAGCTATAAGGATTGGCGCTAGAAGAAACCACCTGAATTTTGCGTTGCCAGACAAAAGTTCCTTAGCCGAATGTCCGCTAATGGCCGATAGTGGTCTTTTAGGATTCGGGAACGTCTGACACTGTCTGTGATATCAGAAGTCGACCTGTGCAAATTAATTCTAACTTCGACTAACAACCCTCCTGATCACGCGCAAGATGATCCCGGAAGGTTTTTGAATCCATAACGTCTATGGATTCCTTGTTATATGCCTCTCCCTCGATGAAAAACTCCTCAACCCCGGCGGCTTTATGCGTCACCACTAGAACATCGGCGTGTTTGGTTTTTTCAAACCCATTGAACAAAGCGGCTGGCGTCGATGGTGTCAGGTTCAATGCAAACCGGCGCAGGGTTCGCCTGGCACTTTTCTCATCGTGCAAATCGGCGTATAGAGAATCGGTTTCCACCCAGCAGTGGATCGCCTCGTCCTTTTCCCCTCCAGGGACAAATACCGTGCTGTCGACGCGTATTGCATATTCGGGGCTGAATTTTCCCGGAAACCAGACTTTCCCGGTATCTTCAATTTTCGCCATGACTTGCTTCCCAACGGTTGAATTTTGACTTGAACCCACTTTTATAACATAATTCAGCGGACTTTAAACCATCACGACTTCAAGGTTATCGGCGAGTTGACTGAGCAATTTTACCATCGACTGGACACGGAACTTTCCCGCCTGCGGCAGGAAAAACTTTTCCGCGAGACCCGTAGTTTTCAGAATTATCGCGTTAATTTATCCGCCAACGACTATTTACAACTGCGCTCCCATCCCGATGTGTTGGCCGGAGCCCGCAAGGCTATAGAAGAATATGGAACCGGGAGCGGTGCTTCTCCCCTGCTTTCCGGGTTTCTTCCCTGCCACCAGCAACTGCTCGATCAATTGCTTAAATGGAAACAACAACCGGTTGGCATGTTGTTTAACACCGGGTTTCTGGCAAATCAGGCAGTGATGAAACATCTGCCGGGGAAAAACGATCTCGTGCTGGCGGACCGGCTGATCCACCACTCCATCGCTCAGGCTCTTGTTCAGGGCGCCGCCCGGTTCAAACGCTACGATCATCTGGACCTCGGTCATCTGGAAGAACTCCTTGACAAGTATAAGAATGAATTTGAAACCCTTTTCGTGGTGACCGAATCGGTGTTCAGCATGGATGGGGATTACCCAGATCTCAGACAGCTCGTCGAACTCAAACGCCGAACTCCCTTTGTCCTCATCCTGGATGAAGCGCACGGCACCGGAGTTTACGGAAGGACGGGAGCCGGGCTGGCCGAAGAAATGGGCGTTGAAGAGGACGTGGACATCCTCGTCGGCACACTGGGAAAGGCGTTGGCCAGCGCCGGAGCGTATGTGTTGACTCGATCCCCTGCCATAGTGCAGTTTCTGACCAATTTCGCCGGGGAGTATATTTACTCCACCTTTTTAACTCCCGGACAGGCGGGAGCGGCTGCCGCAGCGATCAAAATTATTCGTGAGGCAGAAGATCAGCGGCAAAAGCTCAAGTCACTTGCAAAAGAATTCCGCAAGCAGTTGTTTGATATGGGGTGGGAGTCGAATACGTTCGATTCTCCTATCATCCCAATTGTTGTTGGCGATGCAGGAGAGACGATTCAACTCCGCGACCGGCTTTTAAAGCAAGGGTTTCTGGTGGGAGCGGTGCGGCCGCCGACAGTGCCGCGAGGCACTTCCCGGCTGAGGATTTCTCTGCATGCAGAAGTGACGCAATCGCAATTGGATGATTTCCTGTCCGTTTTGAAGCAATGGAAAAGCCGCTGACCATTGCCGCTGTTTGCGGATGGGCGTTGCCCCCGAAGTGGTTTGGCGAAGTCGTGCGGCAATTTTTCCCTGAATCCACTGTAAAGATCCTTTATCCTCATCATCCTGAAGACCCCAGCGAAGCAAAACAGCTTCTTCAGTCCTCGAAAGCGGATTTATACATTGGCTACTCCTTGGGGAGTCTCTGGCTCCTGCTGCATCAGCAGTTGCTTCCGAAATCATCCGTCAAAGCGGTTCTGGCTCCTGTTCTGGCGTTCGTCCGGGAACGGAATATGGGTGGAAAAACTCAGGAAACCAAATTAAAATACCTTCTGAGAAAAATGAAGAGAAATTCCGAGGATCATTCACCCCTATTGGAATTTTATTCTGATTGTGAAATTGAACTTCCCAAGGGGCACCTGGAGAAAACTCCCCCCTGGCCTGCCCT
>JAJDBE010000049.1 GCA_029261515.1 Nitrospinaceae bacterium
CAAATACCAGGGGGCGGAGACGCTTTCTTAAACGATCCGGGAAGCCTCCCGTTTGGTAAACGAAAGTCTGGCCGCCGGCGGAAAAATCCGGCTCATGGGAAACGGCGGCCGCGCCGCCGACGCCCAGCACATCGCGGCGGAACTGATGGGCCGATTCAAAAAAGAACGAAAAGCGTTGCCCGCCATCGCCCTCACCGTCGACACCTCGGCACTGACGGCGATTGGCAACGATTACGGGTTCGACACGGTTTTTTCCCGGCAGATTGAAGGATTAGCCCGAAAAGGCGATGTCGTGCTTGGTTTCAGCACCAGCGGCAACTCGGAAAACGTCATCCGCGCCTTTAAAATCGCTAACGAGTTGGGGGCTGTCACCATTGGGCTTTTGGGCAACGAAGGCGGGCGGGCGAAAGACAACGTGCGTCTGTCCATCATCGTTCCCTCAGACGACACCGCGCGCATTCAGGAAGTTCACATCACCATCGGCCACATCATCTGCGAAATTCTCGACGAAGAGCTTTAGATGAAATCCAAATTCAAATATTTTTTCGACAGCAAGGAACGCCCCAAAGTTTTGGTGGTGGGAGACCTCATTCTCGATGAATACCTCTGGGGCGGCGTGACGCGAATCTCGCCGGAGGCTCCGGTGCCGGTCCTCGAAACCAAATCCGAAAACCTGTCTCTAGGCGGCGCGGCGAATGTCGCCAACAACCTGGCGGCATTGGGCTGTGAGGTCACTCTGATCGGCGCCATCGGTCAGGATGAAAAAGGCGACCGCCTGCTGGAGCTGATTAAAGAACGCGGCATCCACACCGAAGGCATCTTCCGCTTCGTGCACCGCCCGACCACCTCCAAAATGCGCATCATCGCTCACAATCAGCAAATCCTGCGCATCGACAAGGAGGACAACCGCCCCATCACCGAGGAAACGGAAAAGAAAATCATCAAATTCACCGATCAAATCCTGCCGGAGATGGACGGTGTCATCGTCTCCGATTACCAGAAAGGCGTGCTCACCGAAAAGGTCATCAAAAACCTGGTGCACCGCGCCCAGAAGGCCAAGAAAAAGGTCATCGTCGATCCCAAGAGCGCCGATTTTTCCCTATACAAGGGCGCCACCGTTCTCACGCCGAATCAGAAGGAAGTGGAACGCTCGGTGCCGATCAAAGTCAACAGTCTGGAAGACCTGGAACGCGCCGCCGAATACCTGTTGTCCCTGACACGGGCCGATGCGCTTCTCGTCACCCGCGGTAAAGACGGCATGACCCTTTACAAAAACAAGGAAAAACCCACCGCCATTCCCACCGAGGCCAAAGAAGTGTTCGATGTCACCGGCGCCGGCGACACTGTGGTCAGCGTCTTCGGAATGGCTGTTTTCGTTGGATTTGATTTTGAAGAGGCCGCGTGGCTCTCTAACATGGCCGCCAGCATCGTCGTCGGCAAAGTGGGGACGGCCGCTGTCACGCTTAACGAAATCAACGAATTTTTGCAGGAAGAAATGTTCCGCACCTCGCACACGCTCTTGAGGCTTGAGGAACTGAAAAAGCTGGTGAGCCTTGCCAAGAGCACCGGAAAAACCGTGGTGTTCACCAACGGCTGTTTCGACATCATCCACGGCGGCCACATCGAATTCCTGCAAAAGGCCAAAGCCAAAGGCGATCTTCTTGTGGTTGGCCTCAACAGCGATGCCTCCGTTCGGGCCATTAAAGGCGACGGCCGCCCCATCAAAACCCAGAAAGAACGCGCCGATATTTTATCGGCTCTGCGCTACGTCGACTACATCACCATCTTCGATGAGACGACCCCGAAACAGCTCATCAGCGAAATCCGTCCCGACATTCTGGTCAAGGGCAACGACTACGCCATCGACGAAGTGGTGGGCCGCGAGATCGTCGAAGGCTACGGCGCACGCGTGGAACTCATCCCCATCGTCAAAGGCCTCTCCACCACCAAAACGGTGGAAAAAATCCTCGAAAATCATAAACTGGATTGAACTGAAGAAGTCAATTTGACAGGATCGACAGGATAAAACCAGCAACTTCTTTCACCGCAAAGGCGCAAAGGTGAGGGGAAAGAAAAATCAACCCTTATTCTTCCTTACAATATTGCCTCATTAGAGTTTATACCGTCCGCCAGGCTTATTCCCCCAAACGTTTGCCAGGCAGGAGGTAGTTCTGCACGTAGTCTTTGATTCCAGCTTCAAGTGAGGTGATGGGCACGGTGCAGCCGGCTTTCTTAAGTTTGCCCATTTCGGCTTGCGTGTGGTACTGATACTGGTTGCGGATGGAGGCGGGCATGTCGATGTACTCGATGTTGGGTTCTTTTCCCAGCGCGGCAAACAACGCGTGGGCGAGATCGTTCCAGTTTCTGGCGGTGCCGGAACCGACATTGTAAATGCCATTCGCTTGCGGGTGATCGAGGAAAAACAGCGTCATCGCCACGGCGTCCTTGATATAGAGAAAATCGCGTTCCTGTTCGCCGTCGCCGTATTCGGGTTTGTAGGATTTAAACAACCGCATCTTGCCGGTTTCCTGTATCTGGAAAAATCCTTTGCGTACGAGGCTCTGCATGTCTTCCTTGTGATATTCGTTGGGACCGTAGACGTTGAAATATTTCAGGCCGACTATTTTTTCAAGCGCGTTTTGCTCTCTAGCCCACAAATCGAATTTCTGCTTGCTGTCGCCGTAAAGGTTGAGCGGTTTGAGCGATTGCAGTTGCGATTCGTCGTCCAGGTAGCCTTGTGCCCCGTCGCCGTAAGTCGCGGCGCTGGAAGCATAAATGAAGCGGGTATTCTGTTCAAGCGCGTAAACCGCCAAGTCGCGCGTGTATTCGAAATTGTTTTTCCTCAAAAACTCCGCATCGGTTTCGGTGGTGGAGGAACAGGCCCCCATGTGGATGATGGCGCTCACCTGGCCCAAGGCGCGGGCCTGCACGGCTTGCAAAAATGCTTCCTTGCTCTTAAGCTCTGCGTATTGGAGCGCCGCGAGGTTTTTTTCCTTTTCCGCATGGTCGAGGTTGTCGACGATGAGAATTTCGCTAATGCCGCGGTGATTGAGTTCCTGGGCAATGGCACTGCCGATGAATCCGGCGCCGCCGGTGACGACGATCATAAGGCCTCTGTTTTAAAGCTGCGGTCCGTCCAAGGGGGACGTTTCGGGTTCTTTTTTGGGGTCCAGGTCCTGGACCATGGTCGCTTGCCAGTCCAGACCCGGTAATAGAGGGGTATAGGATGTTTTTCCCGCCTTTGCAACCTGCTTTTTCAACTGGCCCACCCGATCCTCGGTGGCAGGGTGCGTGGAGAAGTAATCCAGCCAGTCCTTGATCTCTTCTTCCGGCAGGACATTCGGGTCTTCACCGATGGAGATTTGAAACTTTTCTTTATCAAATTTATCAAACATTCGGATCATTCCAATGGGATCGATTCCGGCGGCGAGGATCATCTGCATGCCTTTCTCATCGGCTTCCCTCTCCATTTTCCGGCTGTGCCGCAAGCCATCGAGTTCCCCCGCCACGCCTAAAATGGTGCTCATCGTCCCCTCCATGTCCCCGCCAATCAGGGTCAGCAAAAGCTGCGACGCCATGGAGCGAATGATCGAGCGCGTCGAATGACGCAACAGAACATGCTGAATTTCATGCGCCATGACTCCCGCCAGTTCTTCCGGAGTCTCGGCGGTGTTCAGGAGGCCCTGAAAAAAGACGATGTGGCCGCCGGGAAAGGCCATGGCGTTGACCAATTTGTGCGGCACCACGTAGATGCGAATGGTATAAGGCTGATCCGGGACCGTCTTAAGAAGCCGCGCGGCGATGGCATCGAGAGCCTTTTCCTTTTCAGGATCGGCAACCGGAGCCAGGGCTTTGGGAAGCTCTTCGATGATGGTTCCCCCCAGCTTTTTCTCCCATTCAACCGGAACGCGCATGGCCACCTCTTCCGTCATGGCGGGAATCGCGACCTTCCAAAGCCCATAAATGAAAAGCGGCGCCACCACGAACCCCACAGCCATCAGCACAAGCTTCCAGCCACTGGCCGGTCTCAGTGTCGCATGCAGGGGAACAGCGGAAGCGCGTTGAAGGTTTTCAAGAAACGCCGCATCCTCCACCACCAGCGTTTCCGGAGCCGGGTTGGGTCCTGAGTCCGTTAAGTGCTCGATGTGAAAAGGGGCTTTGGGTGGCCCACCTGACGCGCGTAACTTGAGATTGGCGTACTGCCAGTTGAAGGACTTGCCTGCGTCTGTCGTCAGGGTCAGTTGCCGGGGGGATAACGCGATTGAGACGGGTTGCTTGCGCGGACTCTGGCCATCAAAAAAAACGCCCGTAAACTGTAGTTTACGGGCGTCCATATGCTAATGACCTCAGTGACCTGAAATCAACCGATGTCGATGGGGATGTCAAACGCGTCTGCGCCTTGATCACCGAAGGCGCTGCTGTTTTGCATCTCCTGCACCACCATGTCGAGATTAAGATCCCCCTCCAGGGTCAGGTGCTCGGCGAAAAACTTTTGGCTGCGCACGGTCACCCACGGATAGGCCAGCCCCAGGGTCACCGCCAATAACAACAGGTTGACGAAGTACAAGCTGAACCATTCGCCGCCTGTGGCGTTGAAACGAAACGTGCCATTGCCGAACCGGGTTTTCGACCAGTAATACCGTGCCAGGTAAGCCCGGAACCAGATCCAGTAAATCCCGACGGTGAGTATGCCAAGAAAAACCGCCAGCACGTATTTTCCGAACACTTCCTTACCTTCTCCGGAAAACTCGCCCTGCAAATTGCCGAAATAAGAATTTTCCCGCCAGAACTTCTCGGTTTGCATTTTGAAAAACGGCCAATACAGGCCAAGCGTGAAGAGGGTAAAAATCCCGCCTTTCAGATACAGCATTATCGCCCGCTTGGCTTCCCCGCGAAAGGAGAATCGAATCCCGCGCCAATCCGTGCGCGACAACCGGTAGCGGAACGCCCATACCATCAGCGCCGGAACACATACCGCCAGCGGAATAGAAATCAGATTTGCCGTCATTCTGCCCTCTACCCCGCCATAAATTTCAAGTGCCGTCATCGAGCCGATCAAAAGCAGCATCAGGGCGGAGAATTTCAAAAACCCGACAAACAATTCTTTGCCGGTTCCGTGATAGGAAAACTGGTCTCCGGCAAACGTGGTGTTCGACCAGATGTATTTACGGATTCGGGTCTTGCCCCAAAAATGGTAAACCCCCAGCGTAAAGATTGTTTTCAACGCGTTGGTCAGGAAAAGAACAAACAACTCACCACCTTTACCCAAAAACCCAAAAGACTTCGAATTTTTTGGCCCCTCCGATGCAACGGTATCTTCATATTCGGACTCGTAGGCATCCGACTCCTCGAAATCGTCCTCTTCTTCCTGAAACTTCTGCACCGGCTTCAAATCAACGTGAAACCCAAGGCTCTGCAAATACGCCGCCACCGGACCCGCCTGATGATCGGGAATCTTCTGATCGAACTGCCACGACATTCCGTCTCGTAACTGGCGTAGCACCTTTTCTCCCTGCTCCCGGCCCATGCGGAACACCTTGGCGATTTTTACCGCCGCCTGCTCCTGATCGGAACCGAACCAGGCATTTAAGCTGATATGATGACTCATTTAATAATCTCCTCCTGAATATTCTTGCCTGCAAAATAAAATGGATGGAACTCTGATAGCAAATTCTTTAATCGGCTTTAGAGTTAGAAAAAGTCATACGCGACCTGCTGATCCGTCCAGCCAAGGAAACCGTCCTCGACCGGGTTGCCCGTGTACTTGTCCGCCTCCTTCACCCACGTTTCCGGCTGATCCCAGTTGTCTCCGTAGTGATACAGCAACATTTTTTTGCGGATCGATTCGGGCAGGGTGATCAACTCCTGATAGGAAGCGTGAACTCCGCCCTCAAACAACTGGCAATCGTGGAACATCACTTCTGAAAGTTCGGAAAACCGGATAGGATACTCCGCATCAAACATCGTGTCGCCTGAAATCCACACCCGCCGGTTGATGAAAACGCCGCAACACCACTGCGACTCATCGACGCTGTAGGCGGTGTCCGGGAAATGGCGGGTGCGCATAATGACGATTTCAATGGGCCCGTGTCGGTAGGACCAGCATTTCCTGCCTTGAATCTCGATATTTTTCGGTCGTTGAATATTAAAAAAATCCGCCAGTTGCAAGGGGCGTCCCTGTTGCGCTTCGCAGTATTCGGCGCCACCGGCGAGGCTTTTGCCCCACAAACTGTCCTGGTAGTCCCTGAGAATAATCATCTCCGGGCGCTCGTTGGTCGAGGTGTAGCGGTTCATGAGAGCCACCTCCTCAAGGCCGCCAATGTGGTCGGCATGACTGTGCGTCGGCAGGTAACAGCGGACCTTGAGCACATCAAGGCCAATATCGTCAAGCGCCAGAGGCCCCTGCGTTCCGCAATCGATTAACACATGGTGATCGCCCTGAATGATCAGGATATTCGATTGCCGCCGGCGCTTGGCAAACGCCGACCCGGTCCCGATGAACACGACCCGAAGGTGCCCGTCCGTCTTTAAAGACAAAGATTCGCCGTTTTTACAAATCTCGTTGACCTGAAACATTGTGGCTCCTGACCTGGAAACGCAAGCGATTGCAGCGCGCGGGCCTCATAGCGGACCTGCCCGTTCGCAATTCCGGCAATAAAATACAATAACATAAAATATCCATCTGGTCGACAACTGATTGTTTTTAAAACACTAATTGCCATTAAAATGCCGGATGCCTTGCCAGGAAAAGCTTCAAAAACCCTGCCTTTTGCTCAAGCAACACCACCACATATCGGAATTTTGCAGAAGATTCATCTCAATCATGTTATGATGCATTTATGCAACAAAAAATCCTAATCGTCGACCCCAACCGCCAATCTCTTGAGACGCTAAGAGAGGCACTCAAACGCCAGCAATACGAAGTTATTACCGCCTACACCGCCGAGGAAGCCAAGACCCGGTTGCTGGGAAAAGTGTTCCATCTGGCACTGGTGGATGAAAAAATTGTTGCAAAAAAGGGGCAAAAATTTATGGATTTTTTGTATCAAACGTTTCCAGGACTTCCGGCCTTATTGCTGCATCGCCAGGCCCCCCCGCTAACCTGGCAGGAAACCGCCGAAAAGCAGGGGCATCAGTTGTTTTCCCGCTCAAGCGGGATGCCCCGGCTTCTGCAATGGATCGGGGAGTTATTAAGAGAGACCGAATCGTTGCCACCAGATGAGCCGCCATCTCCTTTTACAAGCTCAATACTAGGTGAAAGCGCCGCCATGGAAACCCTGCGCCAGACGTTAAAGACCGTGGCGTTGGTTTCAGCAACGGTCTTGCTACGTGGGGAAACCGGTACGGGCAAGGAGATGGCCGCCCGCTTTCTGCACGCGCACAGCTCCCGTCGCCACAATCGGTTCGTCGCGGTCAACTGCGCCGCCTTGACCGAATCCCTTTTAGAGAGCGAGTTGTTCGGCCATGAAAAAGGCGCATTCACCGGAGCCAATCGGCAGAGGCTGGGAAAGTTTGAACACGCAGGCCAGGGAACGCTGTTCCTCGATGAAATCGGCGAGATTTCCGCGCCGCTGCAGGCCAAAATGCTGCGTGTGCTGGATCAACGCGAGTTTGAACGGGTGGGCGGCAATAAAACTTTGAAAGTGACATGCCGGATCATTGCCGCCTCCAATATCGATTTTAACGAGGCCATGAAAAACAAAAGGTTCCGTGAGGATCTGTACTACCGCCTGAACGTGGTGTCCATCGACTTGCCGCCTTTAAGGCAGCGCAAAGAAGACATTCCCCTGCTCGCCACACACTTTCTCAAACAAAAATCCGCCGAGCACAAAAAATCCGTCAAGAATATTGCAGCGCAAGCAATGCACCAGCTCACCGCCTATCCCTGGCCCGGCAATGTGCGGGAACTGGAAAACACCATCGAACAGGCGGTCATTATGGCCCAAGGGAACTGCCTGGAGCGGTTGGCTTTGCCGGAAACGGAATCGCAAGAAACTGCGAATGTCCCGCGTTCTTTCGACACCGGCAAAGACCTCACGCAAATGACATTAAAAGATTTCATCGCGGAAATTCTCACTGAATCGGAAGCCGTTTATTTCGACCGGATGTTACAGCATCACCGCGGCCATATTTCCAAAACCGCCGCCGCCGCCGGGATCGACCGCAAAACCTTCTACCGGAAAATTGATCGTTGTGGCCTCAACCCCAAAACCTATAAAAAAACCGCAAAGAAATAATAGGTCCATTGACCAATGAAAACTTTTTGTAGCGTTGATTCCTCAAAATGTTTCGGATTGAGAGTCGCGATCTTTTATCAAGCTCCGTCAACCGGCTTTAATCCTTGATAAACATGCGGTTAAAAATCATGGCATCCAAATTGCTTTAGTTCTATAAAAGAAAACCATTTCCCCCATAGGAACCCTATGCCTATCCCCAACTTTTCGAAAATGACCAAAGCGGAGCTTTTAAAGTTCGCCGCTAAAAAAAGAATCCCGCTGAAACCGGCCCTGCTGAAAGCGCAAATCATCGCTCTCCTGCAAAAAGAACTCAAAAAAACCGCAAAACCCAAAAAGGTCTCCGCTAAAGCCGGCAAGCAGATCGCTAAAAAAATTCCCGCGTCAACCGGAAGAACTGCAGTCAAAAAAGTCAAAAAAAAAGAAGCTTCGGCAAAACCGGTAAAAGCCAAGGCGAAAACAAAAACTGCCGCGAAATCACCTAAAAAAGCGGCGCCAAAAATAGCAAAAGCACCGGCAAAAAAACCCGAAACTTCCAAAGTTGCAACCTCTGCGGTCAAACACCGTAAAAGTGTCGCCAAAAAACAAAAACCCACTGCTGCCGCCAAAGTCAAAACTCCGGCAAAGGCGAAAGCTAAGACCCTGCACCCGCAGTTTGAACTGGAAGATATGGCGCAGGAGGCCAAGTTCATCGTCGGTCCCGCTAAAATGCACGATGAATCGGCGCCGGAGGCGTATCCCGAACTGCCTGGCAATTACGGTGATAACAAACTCGTTTTCATGCTGCGCGACCCCTACTATGGATTTGTCTATTGGGAGTTGCAGCAGGAGAAAATAGACCAAGGCCTTAAAACCCTGGCCCGGTCTTTGGATGCCGTCCGCTGTGTTCTGCGCGTTCACCGCGTTGACCAGAGGGATGCGGGTGCTTTTGATGTGGATGTCGACTTTCGCTCCGGCAAGCACTACCTCCCCTTATCGCCGCCTGGCGCTCGGTTTTATGCGGAAATCGGACTGCTGGACCCGGAAGGCAATTTCGTCGCCCTGGCAATGTCCAACACGTTGGCGCTTCCTCTCGACGGCCCCTCAGATATCATCGACGACCAATGGATGACCACCGACGAGGCGTTTGAAAAAATTTACGCCCTTTCAGGCGGTGGCAGTTACGATCAAGGTGGTTCTCAGGAAATCCAGAAACTACGGCGGGAACAAAGGAGAATCGCGTTTGCCGATTCCTCACCGGGAGTGGGGAGTTTTAGTTCCCCAGCCACCGGGCAACCCGGAACAGGAGAGCCGCAATGACAAAAAACCCAAAAGGCTATCTCGCCCTGGTGCTGCACGCGCACCTGCCCTACGTCCGGCACCCAGAGTACGAAGAGTTTCTGGAAGAGGACTGGCTGTATGAGGCCATCACCGAAACTTATATTCCGTTGCTGCATATATTCGACGGACTGGTCCAGGATGAAGTTCCCTTCAAACTCACGCTGACTCTGACGCCGACGTTGCTCAGCATGTTGAGTGATCCTCTCTTGCAGAATCGTTACCGCCGCTTTCTCGACCGAGCCATCGAGTTGTCGTGCAAGGAGATCGAGCGCACCCGCTTTCAGCCGGAATTCCACGCCACCGCGCAGATGTACCACTGGCGTTTGAGCCAGGCGCGGGAAACGTTTGCGAGCCAGTATCAGAACAACCTCATTCAGGCGTTTAAGAAGTTCGCCGATCTGGGACATCTGGAACTGATCACCTGCGGCGCGACGCATGGCTACCTGCCTCTGATGGCAGTGAACCCAAGCGCCGTCCGGGCACAGATTCAAACCGCCGTGCAAACCCATGAAAAATATCTCGGGCAAAAACCGCGCGGCATCTGGCTGCCCGAATGCGGTTACCAGCCAGGGCTTGAAGACTATCTGGAAGAGGCGGGCATCCGCTTTTTCTTCACCGACACGCATGGCATGCTGCATGCCACGCCGCGCCCCAAATACGGCGTCTTCGCGCCTCTCTACTGCCAAAACGGCGTGGCGGTGTTTAGCCGGGATCTGGAATCTTCCAAACAGGTGTGGAGTTCGAAGGAAGGCTATCCCGGTGACCTAAACTACCGCGAGTATTACCGCGACATCGGCTTCGATCTCGACTACGACTACGTCCGCCCCTACATCGCCTCGACGGGCGAACGCAAGATGACCGGCTTTAAATACTACCGGATCACGGGACCGGGCGATCACAAAGAGCCTTACAATGCGGACTGGGCTACCGCCAAAGCCGCCGAACACGCTGGCAACTTCATGTTCAACCGGGAAAAACAAATCCAGCATCTGGCACCCCTCATGGACAAGCCGCCGGTGATCGTTGCGCCTTACGACGCGGAGCTCTTCGGTCACTGGTGGTTCGAAGGCCCGGAATGGCTCAATTTTCTCATCCGCAAAATTGCCTTCGATCAAGACACGCTGGAACTCACCAACCCGAGCCACTATTTACAAAGCCACCCGACGCATCAGGTGGCCCAGCCCGGCATCTCAAGCTGGGGCTATAAAGGCTTTCACGAATACTGGCTGGGCGAAAAGAACGACTGGATTTACCGCCACCTGCATAAAGGCGCCGAACGCATGGTGGAATTGGCGCGCAACCACCGGCACGCCACAGGGCTTACCGAACGCGCGCTCAATCAGGCGGCGCGAGAACTGCTTTTAGCCCAAGGCAGCGACTGGGCGTTCATCATGACCTCCGGCACGATGGTCGACTACGCCGTAAAACGCACGAAGAACCACATGCATCGTTTCAATCGGCTCTACGAGGAGGTGAACCGGCAAAACGTCGATGCAGAGTGGCTGACGGACATCGAATCCAAGGACAATCTGTTTCCCGACATCAATTTCAGAATGTACGCGAATTGAGATTTTAGAAAAGGCTTTACAGGCCGATTGAGAGTCGCCTTTTCCTGGCAAAAACGCAACTTGCCCTCCACAAGGCAGATTTTTAGAGAACATGTTGGAAAATTTGAGATAAACCGCGATTTACGCTATAATTTCTCAAACCCACCTTCAAAACAATCTTACATCAACTGATTGATTATGAAGTATTTAGTTGTGATCGGCGGCGGCCTGACCGACCAGCCGATCGCGGAAAAAGACAATAAAACGCCGCTCGAGCTGGCCGAAACGCCGAATCTGGACCAGTTGGCCCGGACCGGAAAAACAGGTTCCGTCCGCACCATTCCGGAAAATCTGGACGCGGGGAACGACGTGTCCCTGCTTGCCCTGCTGGGCTATGATCCTGAGGCACATCGCACGGGACCTGCGGTTTTCGCCGCCGCCGCACTCGGAATTCCTCTCAATGAGGGAGAAATTCCCCTGTTCTGCGATTTCGTCCAGCTGCAATCCAGCCACAACGATATGGTGATGAAAGATTTCACCGCCGGCAATCTTTCGAGTAAAGAAGCTGAGGTTTTAATTGGCGCGCTGCAGGAACAAATCGTCGACGCCTCAGTGCGGTTTTATCCTGGCGTGGGACACCATAATTTGATGGTGATCAAAAGTTCGCCCTTTAGCGGTAAACTCAATCCACCGATGGAACTGATCGGCGAGGGCATCCGCGAGTTCATGCCGGCAGGCGAGGAGTTCAGAGACCTCATCTTTATCATGAATCAGGCGCAGATCATCCTGCACAACCATCCGTATAACCGCAATCGGCAACAGCAGGGGAAAGACGCGGTCAACAGCGTGTGGCTGTGGGGCAACGGCCAGCAGCGAACATTGCCGCCATTTACCGACCAATTCGGCAAAAGCGCGGCCCTCTTGTCCACATCACTGCTGTTTAAAGGCATGGGGAAATCCGCGGGGATTTCTGTTCTCGAAGCCGCCGCCAACGGCAATAGCGGTTCCAGCAATGCAATGAATGTGAATGCCGCTCTCACAGAGCTGGAACGCCGGGATGTGGTGTACCTGCATCTCGATGAGATCGAGGAAATTTCCCTCAAAGGCAATCTCGATGACAAGATTCTGGCTCTGGAGGATTTCGACGACGACGTCGCAGGTCCCCTGCTGGATGCCCTTTCAGGCAGAAATGATGTTAAAATGCTGCTGGTAGTGAACCACATGACCTCGGCCAATCTCATGAAATACGCCAGGGACGAGGTCCCCTTTCTGGTTTACCCGGCCACTTCTGAAACCGGAAGCACACAGCAATTCGACGAAAAAATTCTCGCGGACAAGCACAATCACTTTCCAACGGGACAAGGTTTGATCGCAGCATTCTTGCAGGATAAGTTGTAATGGCATTGATCGTACAAAAATATGGCGGCACTTCAGTCGGCACCCTCGACCGCATCAAGCAGGTGGCCGAAAGAATCGCCGCGGCCAGAAAATCCGGCGACCACATTGTGGTGGTGGTCTCTGCCATGGCGGGCGAAACCAATAAGCTGCTCGGCATGGCGCACCAGATCTCCGACAACCCGGCCCGGCGGGAAATGGACTTGCTGCTGTCTTCCGGCGAACGCATTTCCAGCGCCTTGTTGACCATTGCGCTCAATGCCATCGGCTGCCCTGCTGTCTCCATGACCGGGCGGCAGATCGGTCTGCAAACCGACAACACCCACACCCGCGCCAGGATCGTGCAGATTGACGCCGAACGCTGCAAGAGCGTGTTGAAAGACAATCATGTCGTGGTCGTCGCCGGGTTTCAGGGCGTCAACCAAAAGGGTGACGTGACAACGCTTGGGCGCGGTGGCTCCGATACGTCGGCGGTGGCTCTGGCGGTGGTGCTCAAAGCCGAGCGGTGCGAAATCTATACCGATGTCGATGGCGTCTACACCGCCGACCCCAACATGGTCCCTGACGCCAGGAAACTGAACACCGTCTCGTATGAAGAAATGCTGGAGATGGCCAGCCTGGGGGCGAAAGTCCTGCAGCTGCGCTGTGTCGAGTTCGCCAAAAAATACAATATGCCGCTGATCGTGAGGTCCTCATACAATAACGAACCAGGAACCCTGATCTGCCAGGAGGATGCGAAAATGGAACAACCGGTTGTTTCCGGAATCATGTACGACAAGAATCAGGCGAAGATCACCGTCAAGGGCGTTCCGGACCAGCCGGGCATCGCCGCCAATCTGTTCAACGCCCTGGCCGAGGCCTCGGTTTCGGTGGACATGATCATTCAGAACATCAGCGCTGAAGGGCACACCGACATCTCCTTCACAGTGACGACGGAACATCTTGCCGATGCCATGACGGTCACCAAAAAAGTAGCGGAGGAAATTCGCGCCGAGAAAATCACCTCTGATGCCGACATCGCCAAAATCTCCATCGTCGGCGCAGGGATGAAAAGTCATTCGGGCATTGCGGCCACGATGTTTAACACCTTGTCCAGGGAAAACATCAACATCATGATGATCAGCACTTCGGAGATCAAGGTTTCCTGCGTCATCGATCACAAATACACGGAACTGGCTGTTCGCGCGTTGCACGAAGCGTTTGACCTGAAATCCGATCCGGCCCTGCAAGGAAACAATGTCGCTTCTGCGCCGGATAAAAAGATGAAAGCTCTGTAACACGATGAAAACGATCAAAATCTACGACACCACTCTGAGGGATGGCTCGCAATCGGAAGACGTGTCTTTTACGGTGGAAGATAAAATCCGCATCGCCCACAAACTCGACGAACTGGGGGTCCACTATATCGAAGGCGGCTGGCCGGGGTCGAACCCCAAGGATCTGGATTTTTTTGACAAGGTCCGGCATTCGACCTTCAAACAGGCTAAAATCGCCGCCTTCGGCAGTACCCGTTACCCTGGGAAAACAGCGGATAAAGACGTCAATATCCAGCATCTCTTGAAAGCGGAAACGGAAGTCATCACCATTTTCGGCAAGTCCTGGGATCTGCATGTGCACCAGGCCTTGTCCACGGACATGGACGAAAACCTGCGCATGATCTTTGACAGCCTCGCCTACTTGAAAAAACATTGCAGTGAAGTGATCTTCGACGCCGAACATTTTTTCGATGGCTACAAAAAGAATGCCGCTTACGCTCTAAAAGTGCTCAAGGAAGCCGAATCGGCAGGCGCCGACTGGATCGTGCTCTGCGACACCAACGGCGGTTCGATGCCTTGGGAAGTCAGAAAAATATTTGAAGCGGTCAAGAGTACCGTCAAAATCAAACTGGGCATTCACTGTCACAACGATTCTGAAATGGCCGTCGCCAACTCCCTAAACGCCGTCGAAACCGGCGCCGAGCAGGTGCAGGGAACCGTCAATGGGTTGGGAGAACGCTGTGGCAACGCCAATCTCATCTCCATCATCCCCAACTTGAAACTCAAGATGGGATTGGACTGCGTTTCCGATGAACAGATGCGGAGTCTCAAAGAAGTTTCTTTCTTCGTCGATGAGCTGGCCAACAAAACCCACTGGAATCATCAACCGTTTGTCGGCCAGAGTGCGTTCGCCCATAAGGGCGGGGTCCATGTCAGCGCCATTCAGAAAAACAGTGAAACCTACGAGCACATCGAACCGGAAACAGTGGGCAATCACCGCCGTATCCTGATTTCCGACCTGTCGGGAAAAGGAAACGTCATCTTCAAGGCCAAGGAATTCGGCATCGACGTCAACGGTAGTGATCCAAAAATCAAAAAAATTCTCGAATCTCTTAAGTCTTTGGAAAATCTGGGCTACCAATACGAAGGCGCCGAAGGCTCCTTCGAGCTGTTGATGCACGAGGCTCTGGGAGACAAGGAAATTTTCTTTGAATTCGTCGGCTTTCGCGTCATCGTCGAAAAGCGCGGTGAAGATGAAGAACCCATCTCCGAAGCGACGGTCAAGATCCGCGTGAATGGCGTTCAGGAAGTGACCGCGGCGGAAGGAACAGGGCCTGTAAACGCCCTGGATAAAGCCATCAAAAAGGCTCTGATTAAATTCTATCCGGAACTGGAAGAAGTCAATCTGTACGACTATAAAGTGAGAATTCTCGATGAAAAGAAAGGCACCCGCTCAAAGATCCGCGTTCTCGTGGAGTCAGGAGACCATCATTCCAAATGGGGAACCGTCGGGGTTTCGGAAAACATCATCGAAGCCAGCTGGCAGGCGTTGATCGACAGCATCGAATACAAGCTGAATGCGTTCGACAACAAAAGAAAATAAACGCTAACTCTTTGATATCCCTTCCGTTCTGGAAGTCTCTCCCAGCGCGTTTCCAGGCCATTGCCGCCCTTAAATTTGTTTTTGCAAAATAATGCAAGTCTTGTTAGTCTTGACTTTCTTATAGATAGTAAAAGGAAAGCTCCAACTCGTTTCTTTTTTAAAGCGATCCGATATTCTATGGCAACAAGCACCCTTCCTCCTCCCAGCATCTATTCCGAGCAAAAGTCTCACATCAATCTCCTGTTGATCGAGGACGATCCCGATGACGCCTTCCTGATTCAGGATATGCTGCGGTCGGGCCATCACCTAAAAATCGATTTCACTTTAGCAGATAATCTGACCAAAGGGATAAACCAGCTGCAATCGGAAGAAATCGACGTTGTTCTGCTGGACCTTTCCCTGCCCCCTGAAAGCCAGGGCATCGAAACGTTTCGGAAAATTTTCCCCTACGCCGCCAGGATTCCCATCGTGGTTTTCACCGGTCACAGTGATGAGAAACTCCAGGCTCAGATTTTACGGGAAGGCGCCCAGGATTATCTTGTCAAAGGAAATGTCAACCCGGAAACCCTGGAAAGGTCGATTCGCTATGCTTTGGGTCGCAAACAGGCTGACGAAGCTTTGCGTGCCAGTGAGCAACGCTACAAGATGGCGCTGGAATCAACGCCGGACGGAGTGTGGGATTGGAATATCCTGACCGGCGAGCTCTTTTTCAGTCCGCAATGGTTCCAATCGCTCGGCTACGCACCCAGTGAACTGGAACCAAACATAAGTTCGTGGGAAAAGTTAGTCTACCCCGAAGACATGCCGAGAGTAAAAAAAGCCTTATCTGAACACTTTGCAGGTAAAACACCGATCTATGAATGTGAATACCGTCTTTTGGCAAAATCCGGTAAATGGCAGTGGTACCTTGAGCGGGGCAGAGTGGTGGCCTTCGATGCCAATAGGCAACCCTTGCGAATGGTGGGAATCGATACAGATATCAGTCAACTCAAGAAAACAGAAAATGAACTTAAAGATAGTCGGGAAAACCTTCAATCCATTTACCAGCAATTGAGTTCAATCGTTTCAGCCACTTCCACGGCTATATCAGGGGAAAAGTTTTTTCAAACCCTCACCTGTCAGATTGCAAAAGTCTTTGGCCATCCTTTTTGCTTTATTGCCCTTTATGTGGATAAAAACAGAAAAAAACTCAGAACGCTTGCTTTTTACTCCAAGGGCAATTTGGTCGACAATATGGAATACGGCACAACAGGAACGCCGTGTGAAAAAATTGAACAGGGCGAATTGGTTTTTTATCAGGAAAAAATCCAGGATGTTTTTCCACAAGATCATTATTTAAAAGAATGGGGAATTCAAAGCTATATCGGGATTCCGCTTTTCGATGAACAGGGGACCTCTTTAGGACTAATGGGGGTAATGGATGTCAAATCCATGGACAATCCTGAAAATCTCCAGACAATTCTTAATATTTGCGCCGCCCGCGCCAGCGCGGAAATCCAACGGACTACAGCTAATGAAAAGCTTGAGGAAGCGCACAACCAGCTCGAGCAACGAGTCAAAGAACGGACTCGGCAACTTGAAGCAGCTAATGAACAGTTGAAATTAGAAGTCCAGGAACGCAAGCGAATCCAAATGATGCTGGAGGGACAAAACCTCGTTCTTGAAAAAGTAACCAAGGGGAATCCTTTATCCGAAACTTTGGATACTCTGGCGACTTCCATTGAAGGACAATTGGACAATGTCCGTTGCTCCCTTCTCCTTTTAGATTCGCAAAAGCAGTGTTTGCATGTTGGCGCTGGCCCCAGCCTTCCAGATTCATTCAACCAGGCTATCGATGGCATTGTCATAGGACCAGAGGTCGGGTCTTGCGGATCTGCCGCCTTTAAGAATAAGACTGTGATAATTAAAGACATTACGTCAGACCCCCGCAGTGCGGCTTTTAAGGATTTAGCGCTGGCACACGGTTTGCGAGCGGCGTGGTCCACCCCCATCAATAACTCGAATGGAAAAGTCTTGGGAACCGTTGCCCTCTATTATGACAAACCACGCGGGCCCACAGAAATTGAAAAACAAATCATTGAATCCGCTGCAAGACAGGCTGGAGTGGCGATTGAACGAAAACAGGTTGAAGAAGCCTTGAGGACCAGCGAAGACCGGTTCCGAAAAGTTTTTGAGAATGGTCCCGTAGGGATGGCGCTGGCAGACTTGAGTTTCGGTTTCCAAAGGGTCAATAACGCTTTTTGCCAAATGATGGGCTATACCCAGGAGGAATTTCTGCGGCTCAATTGTGTCGAGTTAACTCACCCCGAGGACCGGGAAAAACATTTAAAACTGGCAAGGCAACTTCTCGACAATCAAACAACTCATATTAATTTAGAAAAACGGTTTCACAAAAAAAACGGGGGAATCATCTGGGTGGATCAGACTTCAACTCTTATTCGGAACCCAGAGGGTGAGCCAGGTTATTTCGTCGCTCTTTTTCAAGACATCACCGCCCGCAAACAAGCTGAAGAAAGCCTGAAAACCACCAATGATCTTTTGGACGCCATAAGACTGGCCCAATCCCGCTATATTGCCGATGACCGGCCAAAGCAGTTGTTTGATGAACTCCTTACAAATATTCTTCATCTAACGGAAAGTGAATTTGGTTTCATTGGAATAATACTTTCCACTGATGAAGGGAAACCCTACCTCAAAACCCACACCCTCAGTGATATCAGCTGGAATGAGGACAGCCGGAAACTTTACGATTCAAATGCTGAGATCGGATTCGAGTTCCACAATTTGGAAACGCTCTTTGGAGCGGTCATCACGACCGGCAAACCGGTGACATCGAATAATCCATCTGAAGACCCACGCAGTGGAGGACTGCCAAAAGGACATCCGCCTCTTAAATCATTTTTGGGCCTGCCACTTTATCATGGAGAAAGCTTAATCGGGATGGTTGCCATGGCCAATCGGCCCAAAGGCTACGAAGAAACTTTAGTAGAGTACCTGGAACCCTTTCTTGTGACCTGTGCAAACTTGATCAAAGGCTACAACAACGACAAGCAACGTCATCAGGCCGAAAAGGAACTCGAACACTATCGCAATCATTTGGAAAATCTGGTAGAAAAACGCACCCGGGAATTGACCGAAACCAATCAACAGTTACAGGATGTGGTGACACATCGGATTGTTATTGAGGAGGAGTTAAAAAGTTCCCGGCAAATCCTGCAATCGGTTCTGGATACGATACCCGTTCGGATTTTCTGGAAAGACCTGGACTTGAACTTCCTCGGCTGCAATCTGAATTTCGCGAAAGACGCGGGGTTGAACTCTCCGGAGGAAATCATCGGGAAAAGCGATTTTCAATTCTCCTGGCACGAAGAAGCCGAAATGTACCGGGTGGATGACAGGAAAGTCATAGAATCCGGCGTTCCCAAACTCAATTTTGAAGAATCTCAAACCCGGCCCGATGGCAGTGTCTTCTGGTTGAAAACCAGCAAAGTCCCTCTAAGAAACTCAAATGGGGACATTGTCGGCATCCTGGGATGCTATGAAGACATCACCGAACGCAAACAAGCGGAAGAAGAATTAAAAAAATCTCAGTACCAGCTTGTTCATGCCGAAAAATTATCCGCAACAGGCAAACTGATCGCCACGATTGCCCACGAAATCAATAATCCGATTTTTGGCATTCGTAATGTCCTGGAGAAATTTCAGCAAAAAGTTTCGATGGAGAACAAATACGAGAAATTTAATAACCTAGCCATCAAAGAATGTAACCGTGTGATCTCCCTGATTAAAAAGTTGCAGGACTTCCACCGTCCTTCCCCGGATAAAAAAATCCCGGTGAATTTAAACGAAACAATCGATGACATGATCTGGTTAATTCAGGGGCAACTCAATTTAAAAAAAATTAATCTGAAAAAACAATATGAAGTGAACTTGCCTCCGGTTTTAGTTGTTGAAGATCAAATAAAGCAAGTCATTCTTAACCTTCTACAAAACGCGGAAGAATCCATCCTGGAGGACAATGGGATTATTCAAATTAAAACCCGATCCGGTCTATCCGATGTACAATTGACCATTCAGGATTCAGGGTGCGGAATTTTTCCGGATGACTTGAAACATATCTTTGATCCCTTTTATTCAACCAAATCGGAGGTTAAAGGAACGGGG
>JAJDBE010000050.1 GCA_029261515.1 Nitrospinaceae bacterium
AAAATGGCCTTGCGGAAAAACAATGACTTTTCCATAACCTTTTCCTCCACCAATGATTAATCCCAATAAAACAAGGGTTTTAATATTTGTTTCGAACCGGGTTTTTTGCAAGCCGTTTTTTTTCTAACCCGTTACCTTAAGGTTAAAAGCAATCCCCATGCCAACCCGGTAAGGCGAATGAAAACAGAGGTTCAATCCGAAAAGACCGAATAACAGGAACCTGCCCTGGCCTAAATTGACAAATATCGTCGGTAATTTGGCCGGGGATTAAGCGAGAAAATGACAAATTTTGTCGATTTATGGGCCGGATTCTCTTGTGTGCCCGCCAAAGCGTGAGCTGAAATGGGTGGAAAGGCGTTGAGTTTCCAAGAGGAAATGGCCTGAATAAAGCGGCTCAAGGGGATTCCGGGATCGGCTTAATCCACACCCAAGGATTTTCTCAATTATTTTAAAACTATTTAAAAACAATAAGTTATTCCCTTGGCTAAAGAGATGGAAGCTCCGGTTTCGGGTTTTTGGGCAAATTTCGGGGCAGTCTTCCTTTTCTACTCATGTGTCTGGAAAATTCCTACTTTTCCCAAAATGGGTTGGCTTTAAGTTATGGTTTTTCAATAAGGCGAGTTTGGCATAGAGATTGCTCATTTAATTGCTATGTGAGGAGGGGTGCCTTTCATTTAAGGTGGATAAAACAGGATTGAGGAATACAGTATGGCCGGGAGTTACGAGAAGTATCAGTGGAATTATAAAGTGATCAAAGAGCCGATTCCCGGGTCCGAAGGCGAGATTCAGGAGCTGGAGAAAAAGCTGTCCGATCTTGGGAGCCGCTACTGGGAAGTCGTGGCGATCAATCATCTGCAAAACTCCCCCAATATGCTGATCTACCTGAAAAGCACCAAATGGAGAACTGTAGTGGCGAAAGACAATTGAGATTGAGTTTGCGGTTTCTCTTCCATCAACAATGCTTCTTATTACATTTAGCGTCTAATAGATTAATGGCCCAGCGGGAAATTTATAGAGGCAGGTCACTGCTTTCGGGGTGTTTTAGCTTGCCGGCATAGCGCTCCAGAGTTTCCATGATTTTGTCCTTTTTTATCGGCTTGGAAACATAGTCAGAGCATCCTGCCTCGAGGCACTTTTCCATATCTCCCTTCAACGCGTGCGAGGTCAGGGCGATGATAGGGGTGGGTTCGAGATGATTTTTTCCTTCCCAGGCGCGGATCATCCGGGTCGCGGTGTAGCCGTCCATGATCGGCATCTGCATGTCCATGAGCACCAGGTCGTATTGATCGGTTTTGAATTTATTCACCGCCTCTTCGCCATTTTCGGCGGTGTCGATTTTGTGCGGCGTTTTGAAAAGATACAGTTGCACCAGCAGGCGGTTGTCTTCTGAATCTTCCACCAGCAGGATTTTTAAAGCGCTCTGTTTTTCGGGTGTTTCCTGCACCCCGGCTGCCGGGGCGGCAACCGCATCGATTTCGCTGTGACCCAGACCGATATGGATTTTTTGTAAAAGAGTGTCCGGGTGAATGAATTTCGTCATGTATTCCACCACTCCCAGTTTTTTACAACGGTCGATGTCGCCTTTTCTCGTGTCAATGGGCATCATCATGAGAGTGGGAATTTTAATATCCAGTTCGCTGGAAATTTTATCCAACAGCCCGAATCCGCCGACGGTGGGAAGACGGCTGTTGAGCAAGAGAAGCTCGTAGGGTTTATTTTGCGCGCAGGCTTTTTTCAATTCTTCCATTCCGGCCTGAGCGTTGTCCACGGCCTTGACGGCTATTTCCCAATCCAAAAGCTGGTCATAAATCATTCCCCGAATCGAAGGGCGGTGTTCGATCAAAAGGGTTTTGACGCCGCTTAATTTTTCCGGTTTTTTGCCGGGTGTATTTTGCCGGGTCTCCAGCACGGCAAACTTCACGGTGAAATAAAACGTACTGCCTTTTCCCACCTCGCTTTGCACCCAGATGCGCCCACCCATCTTTTCTGCAAACTGCCTGCAGATGCTGAGTCCAAGGCCGGTGCCGCCGTATTGCCGCGTGGTCGAGGTATCGGCCTGGGAAAAACTTTCGAAAATGGAATCCAGTTTTTCGGGACGGATGCCGATTCCTGTGTCCGCCACGGAAAATTGCAGACTTCCTGCATCGTCTCCTTTGGCATCCTGTTCGACGCGGATCAGGATTTCTCCCTGTTCGGAAAACTTGATGGCGTTGCCGATCAAATTGGTCAAAACCTGACGCAGTTTATGAGAGTCGCCGAACAGCAAACTCGGAACTTCAGGAGCAATGTGATAGTTGATCGGAAGTCCCTTTTCCTGGGCTTTTAAATCGAGAATTTCGATGGTTTTTTCTACCAGGTGCCAGGGGTTGAATTCCACGTTGTCCAGTTCAATTTGTCCCGCCTCGATTTTTGAAACATCGAGGATGTCGTTGATCAAGGTCAACAGATTTTCTCCTGCGCCGCGAAACACCCGTACCAGCTGTCGTTGTTCGGGATTGAGAGGAGTGTCCACCAGCAGGTCGCTCATGCCGATGATGGAATTCATGGGTGTGCGTATTTCGTGGCTCATATTCGCCAGAAACTCTGTTTTAGACTGACTCGCCCGGTCTGCGGCGCGTTGGGCTTTTTCGGCATTGTCTTTGGCGCGGATAATGGTGTCTTCCGCGCGTTTGCGTTCGACCACCCGGCCAAGCTGCGTGCCGATCTGATCCACCACATCCAAAAGCCGTTGATCCGGCGGCACCGGATAAGTGGAAAAGAACTCCATGACGCCGACGACCTCTTTACCGATGAGAACCGGAAACGCAAATCCGCTGACGATGCCAAAATCCCCAGCGAAACGTCCCCTCTGGGAGCGGGGGTCTTCCTTAATATTGCGCACCCAGGTGTGCCGGCCCGTGGCCAGAACCCGGCCCGGAAGGCCTTCTCCATATTGGATGAGGGTGGCATTCGTCGTTTCGCGAAATGGTTGGAACTTACCGGGGTCGCTTAAAAACCAGATATTGGCGGACTTGAGTTTGGGGGGAGAATCCAAAGTGGGAAGGAAAAGATGTCCAATCGCCCATCCGGTCAATTTACAGATTTTGTTCAGGCAAATTTGAATGGCGTGCTCAAAGGTTTCCGCTTCGTTGGCGGCGCTGGAGACACCCTGCAACAACTGGATATAAGCGGTTTCTTCACGGTAGGCTTGTTCCTGTTGCTTGCGTTCGGTGATGTCGCGGATGACGGCGACGAAGGTGCGCCGGTTGCCGTGGAAAATTTCGCTTAAAGTGACTTCCATGGGAAAAGAGGAGTCGTTTTTTCTCAACCCGGACAGTTCACGCGGAACGCCAATCATGGAGGATTCCCCGTCTTTGGCGAAGTTTTTTAGTGAAAACTCGTGTTCGGGGTGGCCGGGTTCCGCCACCAGCAGATGGAAGTTTTTTCCCCGCGTCTCTTTCGCCTGGTAACCGAAAATGCGTTCCGCCGCAGGGTTGAAAATTTCAATCACCCCGTTTTGATCGAGCGTGACAATGCCATCGACGACGTTTTCCAGAATTTTGTCGTACCGGGTTTCGCTTTCCTGGAGTTTTTTCTCGGCAAGCGTGCGTTCTTTTGTGATGGTTTGTTTGCGCACCCGCAGAAACACGATCACCAGAACGATGAGTGTGAGCAATTCGAAGATCAGGGAGACTGGGTTATTCATCTCGGATTTATTTGTTTTCGTTTTTTGAATTTATTTTTTAATTGCAAGAGTCGCGGAGTTTCCAATTCAATCGGATCAATGAAGGATGTCTTCCGGCCGCATTTTGAATTTTTTCGTGAGCACACGTTTAATGTCACGGGTTTTTGCCACCCACGGATGGTTTTCTTCTTCGAGGTAAAGCCCTTCCGCGATATCCATGTGCTTCATGGCTTTTTGGGGCTGGTTCAACTGGTTGTAGACCAGTCCCAGATTCAAATGCGTTCCCGGAAACTTGGAATCGAGTTTCAAAGCCGCGAGCAAATGTGGCAGGGCTTGATCATACTTTTTGGCCTTAATGTAACCGGAACCCATCAGATTCAGGGCTTCGGGGTTATCCGACTCCCGTTTGATCACTTCCTTTAACACCAGGAGGGCGTCATCTATCATTCCCTTTCTTAAATAGACCTCACCGATGAGCTGGTAAGCCAGGGCAGAGTCGGGGTCGATTATCAGCGCTTTTCTTGCTTTATTCAGCGCCTCATCGAAGTGAGACGTCTGGTACTTCACCCGGCCTATCACCACATGCGCGAGGGATTGGTAGGGGGCGAGTTCCAACGCCTTCCCGGCATAATTCATGGCATCGGCCAACCGATCCTGTTTAGTATAAATCAATCCCATGACGGCCAGCGCTTCGGCATCGTTCGGGTTTTTGGCGACCAGATCAAAAACAACGATGGTGGCTTTTTCGTAATTTTTTTCTTTAATCAATTTGAAACCCTTTGCGATCGGGGATCGCATGGTTGCCTTGGCATCTGCAACCGCTTCTCCTTTATCGCTCTCGCCTTTACCGCAGGCAACCAGGAGAAGCACGGCCAGCATGCAAAAGCTCATCCGCAAAAAGGTTGCGAAACCTCGTGAGCTATCTTTCGATGAGTTGTATTTTGTCTGCATGCGTCTATTCTCCAAGAAGGTGCAGTGCCACCTCCCGCCGGTGCGGAAACGAACGGTGTTCGAATAAGTAAATGTCCTGCCAGGTCCCCAAAGCCATGCGTCCCTCGATGATGGGGATGGAAAGCTGGGTTTGCGTCAAAGCCGCGCGAATATGCGCCGGCATGTCGTCCGGGCCTTCGGCGCTGTGCCGGTAGGCCGGGTCGCCATCGGGAACGATGCGGCTCATAAAATCATCGAGATCGCGCAAAACATCCGGGTCGGCGTTTTCCTGTATCACCAACGAGGCGGACGTGTGCCGGATGAAAGCCGTCAAAACCCCCGTTTGAATTCCCTGACCAGCCACCCAGGACTTGATCTCCCGGTTGATATTGACCAGCCCCCGGCCCCGGGTGGAGACGGAAAATCGATGCACGGCCTGCTTCATGGCAAAATCGCGAGCGAAAAAATAATCATGGAACTCCGAAAAAACGGAGGTTGGGTCATTAATTTGTCTATAGAAATATTGTACCGCAGTTTTTGAAGATATGTCATATCTATCAGATTTTTTTGCAGTTATTTCGAAAAAAATTAAAATAATCCTGCCTATTTCAAAAATATTGGTTATACTAATTAACATATAGTGTAAATCAAGATTTATGATTTTTCCGGGCTTTGCTACGGAATCCTGCGTAAATCCAACCATTTTCACGGAAAGGGCATCGGTATGACATTGCCGCCGGATAAAGAAGTGAGTTTTAAGGACAGCGTCAATCTCAGTTTTGATCTGGCGCGGGCCACTCTGGATATTCCCGAAGGCATGGCCCAATACATAAGAAACGTAAAAGATGTCTACCAGGTCCGGTTTCCGATAAAAATTGATGGCGAAATTGAAACCTTCATTGGCTGGCGCGCCGTTCACAGCGATCACAAACTTCCGGTCAAAGGCGGGATTCGTTTTTCCCCAATGGTCAACCAGGATGAAGTCGAGGCCCTGTCGGCATTGATGACCTATAAATGCGCCTTGGTCGATGTTCCGTTCGGCGGCTCCAAGGGCGGTTTGTTGATCGATCCACAAAAATACGACCGCGATACCATGGAACGCATCACCCGGCGTTTTGCCTTTGAATTGATCCAGAAGGATTACATCAGTTCGTCCACCAACGTTCCGGCGCCTGACATGGGAACGGGACAGCGGGAGATGGCCTGGATCGTCAGCACCTACGCCTCCTACAAACCCGATGACATCGACCGCCTCGCCTGTGTGACAGGGAAACCGGTTTCGATGGGCGGCATCGACGGACGCGTGGAAGCCACAGGACGCGGCGTGGTGTTTGGGCTTAGAGAATTTTTCCGCCACCCGGATGATGTCAAACGCGCCAAACTGGAAGGAACGCTGGAAGGCAAACGGGTCATCATTCAGGGGCTTGGCAACGTGGGTTATTACACAGCCAAGATTCTGGAAGAAGAGGACGGGGCCAAGATCGTCGGCATTCTCGAATACGACGGGGCTTTGATGAATCCGGACGGCCTGAACGTCGAGGAAGTGTACCAACACAAAATTGCCAACGGCGGCGTCAAAGGCTACCCTCGCGCAACCTATGTAGAAGACAGCATGTCCATGCTGGAAGAGGAATGCGATATTCTGATTCCCGCCGCTATGGAAGGGGTCATTCACCAGGGCAACGCTTCCCGGATCAAGACCAAATTGGTTGCGGAAGCGGCCAACGGACCGGTCACGTTTGCGGCGGAAGTCATTATGCGGGAAAAAGGCATCGCCAACATTCCCGATGTGTATCTGAACGCCGGCGGCGTCATCGTTTCCTATTTTGAATGGATCAAAAACCTGTCTCACATCCGCTTTGGCAGAATCAACCGGCGGTGGGAGGAAGGCAAAAATGAAATGCTGCTTCAGGCCATCGAGGGGGCGGGGCATCAAGTTCCCAAAGACCTTGCCGCCAGGATTCTTCAAGGGTCCGGGGAAATCGACCTTGTGCGGTCGGGTCTGGACGACAGCATGCGTAAAGCCTGGCAGGAAATCCGCCAGCGGTTCTGGAGCCACGACAATATCGAAAGCTATCGCATCGCCGCCATGTCCATCGCCATCGAAAAAGTGTGTACCAGCTACAACACGATGGGAGTGTATCCTTAAATCGAATAAATTTTTTCCCCTGAACTCCCCCGTTTCCGATCACGAGCGTTGTCCTTAGTTCCGATAAGGTTCATCCTGCGTTTGTTCTCCCATCTCCCCGTGAACATCGGTTTGTCACCCTGAAGTTTATTGTTTGTTACTATTTTCGTGGTGATTTTCTGCCGCTGACGATCCTGTTGTTTAATGGTATGATGAGGTGAAAAATATTCTAAAACCTCTTCCTCTTCGGAAAACCTGTATTGAGTTTAATGGCGAGGGGCATGCTTCGACAGGCTCAGCATGACAGCTGATAGTCACCCTGAGCTTGTCGAATGGTCTCTTCTTTAATTGAAAGAGGGGATGGGGAGGTTTTCCTTCAATTAATTCAGAAAGCCATCCATGACCAAACCTGACTTACCGGAAGAATCCCAATATTCCCAGAGCGGCGTCGACAGCGCCGGGGCGGAAGGCGCTCTTAGCGGACTTTTAAAGCATATTCTGCCGAGCCACGGTTATAACGAACGCTATCCTCTGGCGGCGGACATCGGCTACTTTGCCAATGTCATCGACCTTGGTAACGGTGAAGGTATCGCCTTTGGCACCGACGGCGTCGGCACGAAAATCATCGTCGCCGAACTCACGGGCAAATACGACACCATTGGCATCGACTGCGTGGCCATGAACGTCAACGACATCATCTGCGTCGGCGCCCGCCCTGTCAGTATGGTGGACTACATTGGCTGTTCGACGACCGACACGGAAATTTTTGAACAGCTCGGCAAGGGCCTGGCAGAAGGCGCCTGGCAAGCGGGGATCAGCATTTCCGGCGGCGAAATTTCGCAGATCCGCGAAATCATCAGCGGCATCGACCTCATCGGCGCCTGCATCGGCCACGTGAGCCTTGACAAGGTGAACACCGGCAAACAGGTCAAGCCCGGCAACCTCATCGTCGGCCTCGCCGCCACCGGTGTGCATTCCAACGGCCTCACCCTGGCGCGTAAAATTCTGCTCGGCGAAGACTGGGACGAACAAAAAACCAACGTCAACAGGTTCGAGGACAAACTGGGCCGCACCCTCGGCGAAGAATTGCTCGAACCCACCCGTATCTATGTCAACCCCATCATGGAGATGCTCGACTCGGGTCTCGACCTTAAAGCCATGGTGCACATCACCAGCGGTGGTTTTTGCAACCTCAATCGCGTCGAGGCGGACAACATCCGTTTCGTCATTGATGCGTTACCTCCCATCCCGCCGGTGTTCAACCTGATTCAGGACTGGGGCGAAGTGAGCGATGCGGAGATGTTCGAAGTGTTCAACATGGGCACCGGATTCTGCGTCATCGTCGAGGGCACGAAGGAAGTGGAGGAAGTCACCGCCATCTGCAAGGAACACGAAGTGCCCTGCCATGTGGTCGGCCAGGTCGAACCCTGCCACGGCAAGGAAGTGACCATCCCTGCAAAAAATCTGCTGGGCAAAGGACAGAAGTTTCGATCCTCGTCAAGTTTAAGTTGATGGAACAGTTAATAACCCTGGTTTCCGCGAGGCGGCCAATCCCCGGTAACTGGTTTTCCACCCGCCCCTTTATTTTTTTAATTTCCCATGGACTATCAAAAGCTGTTTTCAGAAATCGCCGTTGAATCAAAAAAAGTAGAGGCGATTGGCGAGGTGGCTTCCTACATCCCGGAATTGCGCAATGTCGATCCCGATAAATTCGGGATTCATTTAGCCACTCTGGATAAGCAGAATTATGGCTTGGGAGATTACAACGAACGGTTTTCTATTCAAAGCATTGCCAAAGTGTTGTCTCTAACATTGGCCTTTGAATTAGAAGAGGGTGAGTTGTGGAAGCGGGTGGGCGTGGAACCCTCCGGCACTCCTTTCAATTCGCTGGTGCAGTTGGAATACGAAAATGGCATTCCCCGCAACCCGCTCATCAATGCCGGGGCGTTGGTGATTTGCGACGTTCTGGTCAGCCGCCTGAAAAACCCAAAACAGGAATTCATTGAATTCATTCGAAACATTTCCGGGATTTCCAGTATTGATTACTGCGACCGGATTGCCGAGTCAGAAAAGTTGACGAGCTATAGAAACGCCGCCCTCATCAACCTGATGAAAGCTTATGGCAACATCACCAACGATATTCAAGTCGTATTGGATTTTTACTTTAATCTTTGCTCTATCGAGATGTCTTGCAAAGAGTTGACGCACGCGTTTTTATTTTTAGCCGCCAATGGCGCCAATCCTGTCACCGGCGAAAGAGTGGTTAACGTGAGTAAGTCGAAACGTATCAATGCGATCATGCAATTATGCGGGTTTTATGACGAAGCCGGAGAGTTCGCCTTCAAAGTGGGATTGCCCGGGAAAAGCGGAGTTGGAGGTGGTATTATGGCAATTCATCCCGGTAATTACAGTATTGCGGTTTGGAGTCCAAGGTTAAATAGTAAAGGCAACTCTCATAAGGGAATGAAGATTCTTGAGTTTTTAACGACCGTAACAGAGGCCTCCATTTTTTAAAACTATTCGCAGCCTTATTGAGTCTGGTGTGAGTTCAAACGATTTAGCTATATCCCAACGACGATGCTGACAATTCTCAAAAAACGTTTTGTTCCTCTTATTTTTTTTGTTGCCGTTGCCGGTCTTGTTTTTTCTTCCAGTGCCTTTTCTGAAACGTTGTACGTGAAAAAATCCGGGACCAAATTGCAGGCGGAGGCGTCGGCCAAATCCAAGGTGGTGCAAAAACTGGCTAAAGGGACTGCGGTTGAGGTGAAGGAAAAATCCGGGAAATTTTACAAGGTCTCCGTCAGTGGAGCGGAAGGCTTTGTGTTCAAGTTCAAGCTGACCAGCAAACAACCGGAGAAAAAGGCGGCAGGCGGCGGTTTGCTTGATATTCTGGGAGACAATCAGAAAATCGCCGCAAAGGAATCCACCTCCGCCTCCAGCATTCGCGGACTCAGCCCCATGTCCGAAGAGCACGCGAAGAAAAAAGGGGTTTCCAAAGAAGACATTCAGGCGGTGAAACAAATGGAAGACTTCAAAGTCAGCGCCGAGGAGGTGGAAGCTTTTCTCGCCGAACGCAAGCTCGGGGAATACAGTGAATAAATTAATAACCACTCGATGGATTCCGTTGATTCTTTTTCTGTTTGTGGCCGGCTGCGCCGCCGCGCCTATGGTGTTGGAGACGTATCAAACGTCCAGTCTGGGCAAGGGAATTAAGGGGGCGGCAGATTCTTTGCAACCCATTGGCGAGGAAGAGGAAAAAGCCATCGGCGGGTCGCTGGCGATTCAGGTGTTCCGTCTTTATGGCGGCAGCTACGACAACCCGGAACTGCAACGCTACATCACTCTGATCGGACGGGCATTGGCCGATGTTTCGGACCGCCCCGATCTCGAGTATCATTTTGCTATTGTGAACTCAGAACAGCCTAATGCCTTTGCCACGCCTGGGGGCTATGTGTTTCTCAGCGTCGGTCTCTTGCGCTTGATGGAAAACGAGGCGCAGTTGGCAGGCGTGTTGGGACACGAGATCGCCCACATCAGCCACCGCCATGCGCTAAAAACGCTGGAACGCAGCAAAAAACTATCGGGATTCGGCGCGCTGACGGTCGGCATGCTCGGGCAGGACCCGTCCTTGTTTGACAAAGTCATCGAGCAGGCGGGCGAGATCATTTTTAAGTACGGGCTGGATAAAGACCTGGAGTATGAAGCCGACCTCATGGGCGCGGAGTATGCTCTCAGGTTGGGATA
>JAJDBE010000051.1 GCA_029261515.1 Nitrospinaceae bacterium
ATCCACGACAGTGGTGAACAGACCCGCGATTTTCAATACGTGCAGGACGCAGTCCGGGCCTACTCCCTGATCATCACCAAAGACAAACGGCATTCCGGCGCGGTGTTCAACATCGGCACTAACAAACAAACCTCCATCAAGAATCTGGCTCACCTGATTAAGGACCTGACCCGGTCGCAATCTTCTATTGAAAATCAACCGGGCCGCTCGGCGGATTTGATGTCGCTGGACGCGGATTACTCTTTAATCCATCAAAAAACCGGATGGGAACCGCGCTTTTCCCTCGAAGACGGGTTGCAGCGGACCATCGAATGGTACAGGCACCTGATATGAAAGCTCTCATCACCGGCGGAGCCGGGTTCATCGGGCGTTGGCTCGTCAAAAAACTTCTCGATGAAAATTTCGAAGTCTGGGTCCTCGACAATCTGGAAAACGGACTCGAAAGCAATCTGGAAGAATTTCACAATCACCCTCTGTTAAAAGGCGTGGTGTATGAAGACATCTTAAACGAGAAAGCTCTGCACTCGGTGTTCGCCTGCAAGCCGGATATCGTGTATCACCTTGCCGCCCAGATCAACGTGCACGAAAGTCTGGAAAACCCGTGCAAAGCCTACGAAATTAACATCAAGGGCACTTACAATGTTCTGGAAGAGTGCCGGGCCATCGGCGCCAAGGTCATGCTGATGGGCACCTGCATGGTTTACGACATGGCCGAAAGCCACAAGGCCATTGATGAGAATCATCCCTTAAAACCCACGTCCCCGTATGCCGGGTCCAAATTGTCGGCGGAGATTCTAGCCGAATCCTATTACCACAGCTACGGCCTGCCTGTGGTGACCTGCCGCCCGTTCAATACCTACGGTCCCTACCAGAAATACAATCTGGAGGGCGGGGTGGTTTCGATTTTTGTGCGGCAAGTATTGAACGGTGACGACCTGACCATCTTCGGCGACGGTACGCAAACCCGCGACCTTCTTTACGTGGAAGACTGCGTCGACTTTCTTTATACCGCCTCGCGCTCGGAGAAGGCATTGGGGCAGGTCATCAACGCCGGGTCGGGAACCGATATCGCCGTCCTTGATCTGGCCAAAATGATTTGCCCGGATGCAAGCAAAATACGTTTCGCCGAACACCGTCATCCTCAGTCGGAAATCCCGAAGTTGCTTTGCGATTATTCCAAAGCTCGATCTCTTCTGGGTTGGGAACCCAAAGTCGATCTCTCCACTGGAATTGAAAAGTTAAAAGCCCAACTCCTCGAAACATGCGCATTGGCCTAACCGGCGCCTCGGGCTTCATCGGAAGCCATCTGCTAAACGCGTTGAAGCAACTTCCCGGCGTTTCCGTTTCTACCCTCTCCAGAAAAAATAAAACATCCCCTCCCACGCTGGAAGAATTAACAAGTTTTGTTCAGGATAAAGATCTGATTTATCATCTGGCGGGAGTCAACCGCGGCAGCGATGAAGAAATCTTGCGTGGCAATATTCTGGCAACGCTCAATCTGCTTGTGGCTCTCAAAACTCACGGGTCCCCGAAGACACGTATCGTTTTCGCGTCCTCCTCGCAAGTGTATAAACTATCTGAAGTGACAGGCGGGATCAAAGAATCGCGTGCGACGGAACCGGAATCGGTGTATGGTATCGGCAAGAAAACGGCGGAAGATTTGCTACGCATTTCAGGATTTCCGCATATCACCCTGCGACTGGCCAATGTTTATGGTCCCGGTTGCCGGCCTGATTACAACTCAGTCATCGCCACTTTTTGCGATCGTGTCGTTCACCAAAAACCTCTGGTGGTCAACGGCGATGGCAGTCAGGGGCGCGATTTTATTTACATCGACGATGTCATCCGGGCGCTGGTCCTGGCTGGAGCCGGGAAGAAATTCCCTGAACGCGCGGTTTACAATATCGGTTCCGGCAGGAGCACCTCGTTAAAGCAGGTGATCGAAGTTATCAGGAACTGCGAAGAAAAAATCCACGTTGAATATAAAGAGAGCGGGAAACCCCAGAGCGGTTCTTACTGGTGCGACGCTTTCCGGTTTTGCAGCGATTATGAATGGAAACCCACAGTCGCCTTGGTGGATGGAATCCAAAATACACTAAGAGGATTTAGAGAAGGGTGAAACTTATGCAGGGCATTGAAGTCAAGAATTTGGATAAAAAATCCGATGAACGCGGCTGGCTGATCGAAGTGCTGGGAGAGGATTTGCATGAAGCGGGAAAAGCCTTCGGACAAATCCATGTCTCGGTCGCCTATCCGGGCAAAGTCCGCGGCAATCATTACCACAAGCGCAAAACCGAATGGTTCTCGGTCCCCACTGGCAATGGTTTGCTTTTGCTTAAAGACCTGACCACTGGAGATGAGGAAGAGATCCTGATGGGTGAAAACGCTTTGAAAACCGTCAAAATCACTCCCGGCATTGTGCACGCGATTAAAAACAACGGCTCTGGAGACATGGCCCTCATCGTGTACACCGATGAATCCTTCGATCCCGCTGACCCCGATACGTATTACCAAAAAATCCTGGAATAGAGTTATAATCCCCCGGACCGTTTCTTGACCCAATACCAAAACACCATGTCAAGGTGAACGCCGCGGCTTTCACCTGCCCCGAAAATGCGAATCACATTCCTACTCCCCCACGTCCGCCTCAGTGGCGGCGTCAAAGCCATGCTCGAATACGCCAACCGGTTGTATGCCCAGGGGCATGAGGTGCACATCATCCTGCCTGCGCAAGAGCACAAATGGCACCGATTGGATAAGACGCTTCAATCGCTGGGTAAAAAACCGACTCTATTGAACCCGGAAGCCGTCGACTGGTTCGACAATCTGATTCCCATCCAAGTTCTGCCGCGAAACCACGCGGCGTTCATCCCTGAAGCCGACATCCTCATCGCCACCGCCTGGCAGACGGCTGAATTTGCCGCCAGCCTGCCTGCGCTCACCGGAGAAAATTTTTACTTCATCCAACACTATGAAAGCCTGTGGACGCGGGATAAAGAAAAAGCCGAACACACCTATCGTCTGCCGTTCCAGCAAATTGTCATTTCCACCTGGCTGCAGGAGATCATGCGGGAAAAGTATCGGCAGGAAGCGAAGGTGTTGGTCACGCCTGTCGACCGGAACCTGTTTTTCTGCGAAAAGAAAAAATGGAACTCGCCACCGAGAGTCTGCCTGATGCATCACGATTACGACTGGAAAGGCTATCCCGACGGCATCGCCGCGATGCAAAAGATAAAATCAAAAAACAAAAGTGTGAATCTGGTCGTTTTCGGGGAAAAGATGGAAGACCCGAAACCTCTTTTCGAAGCAGCGGGATTCGAGTTTGAATACCATTACCGGCCCACGGGCGAGCGATTGCGCGATATCTATTCCTCGTGCGATATCTACCTTTGCCCCAGCTGGCACGAAGGCCTGGGTATGCCGGCGATGGAGGCCATGGCCTGCCGGTGCGCATTGGTCACAACCGACACGGGAGGTTCCAGGGACTATGCGCTCGATCAATTGACCGCTCTCGTGTCGTCTCCCAAAAATGTGGATCGCCTTGCGGACAATTTGACCGCTTTGCTCGGCGATGAAAACTTATTGAAACAACTTTCTCACAACGGACATCGGTTGATCCAGACATTCGATTGGGATGAGAATTGCCAGGAATTACTCGGCTGGTTCGAACACCGCCTTGATAGCAAACAATGATAAAAACCCAGGTCATCCTGACTGCCTAAAAGATGAAAAAAGTTTCCGCAATCATCGTCAACTGGAATGGAAAAAACGAAACGGCGGACTGCATCGAGTCACTTTTAAAGCAGGACTGTTCGGACCTGGAAATCATCGTCAGCGACAATGGCTCCACCGATGGGTCGAATGAATTTATTCAGGCGAACTTTTCATCTGTCAAATTACTGGAAAACGGGAAGAACCTTGGGTTTGGCGCCGCGGTCAACCGCGGATTGGCGGCGGCTTCAGGCGATTATTTAATTTTTTTGAACAACGATCTGGTTCTCGATTCCACCTGCATCCGCGAACTGACTGAACTTTTAGAATCCGATGATCGTATTGGCGCGGCAGTCCCCAAAATTCTTTACCATGAACAACCCGGCACGCTCAATTCCTTCGGCGTCCTCATCCACTACACCGGGATCGCCTGTCCGAATCGAATCGACCAACAGGATCGCCCCGACCTGGCACTCACTGAAACGGCCTGTGGCGGCATCTTCATGTTTCCTCGAAATGTGTACGATGCAGTGGGCGGATTCGACGAAGATCTTTTTTTGTACCATGAAGACCATGATCTTTCCTGGCGGGTTCGTCTTCTGGGCTGGAAAATTGTGGCGACGCCGAACGCCGTTTGTTATCATCACTACAAATTTAATAAAGGGATAAAAAAGTTTTATTCCTCGGAAAAAAACCGGCTGCATATCCTCCTGAAAAATATGCAGTGGAAAACCTTTTTCCTGATTTTTCCGGGCCTGGTTGTGGTCGAAATGGCGCAGTGGGCGCATGCCCTCCTGCATGGCTGGTTTGGGCTCAAAATTAAAAGCTATTTTGAATTGATTGCGCTATTTCCCGGTATACTGAAAAAACGCAGGCAGATACAGTCGAGACGAAAGGTTTCTGATCGCACGATTGTCAGCTTGTATGAAGGCAACCTGGCTGTAGCCGGAATGAAGCATCCGCTGATGAACAATGTTTTAAGCCCGGCATTGAACGCCTATTGGATGTTGATCCGAGGTTGGATTTAATTCTTTTCTTTTTTGATAAAGATCACTTTTTAATTTGTTAACCCGATTTACTTTTTATTTAGGAGATAAAATGGCTTACGAAAATTCACCTCACTATATAGAAGAAACTCCCGGGATAAAACATTACTGTACCTGTGGGGAGTCAGAAAACAAACCTTACTGTGACGGCTCGCATGACAGAAAAAATACCGGCAAACTACCTAAGGAATTCGTCGTGGAGCAAGCCAAGCGCATGGCCATTTGCGACTGCGGGCACACTGGCAACTCACCTCTTTGTGATGGGTCGCACTCGAAATTATGACCCCAATAATCCGGCTTCACCGGCTCACGATCAATAATGTATGGGGTCTAAAACAATCAAACGCCTGACGACAAAACTAATCGGTAATTTAAAAAGTGTTCTGTTCCACTTGATTTATTATTTATTGGAGGTTCCCTGGACTGCCTATAATCAATACATTCAAAAAAGGAGTTTGAAAAATCTGGGGATACGGTACCCCATCATTAATTTAATTCGATTCAACAAAGTAAATTTCTTTATTTACTTTGAAAATAAGGGCATCATAGAAGAAATTATTTTAAAGGAAGGTTCTTACGAAGGAAATTTACTCACTCTCGCGGATCGCTTTATCAGGGAAAAAACGATCATTGTTGACGTGGGAGCCAATGTTGGGTTTGAAAGTTTATACTTCGCTAAAAAATATCCCGACAATCTCGTTTTCAGTTACGAGCCGGCATCTTTTGCCTTTGAATGTTTGAACCGGTCAAAAGAAATCAATCATTGCGACAACCTAAAAATCTTCAAACTGGGGGTGGGAGATAAAAGCGGCCCATTGGAAATCAATGCGCCTACGCAAAATAGCTATAACAAAGGTTTGGCGGCCATAGACGATAACTTTGATCTTGATGACAGCTTTGTTAAGGAAACAATTGAAATCGTCACTTTGGACGAACACATAAAGGAAAACCAAAAAATTTCACTGATTAAAATCGACGTTCAGGGATATGAATATCAGGTCCTGAAAGGGGCGGTTGGCTTAATTGAGAAAAATAAACCTGTGATTATTTTCGAGCATTTCGACCGTTACCACGCCCAGCCTCTGGAGGTGAGGAAAAAATTAAATTCAATTTTCTCTGCTATGAATTATGAATTCTACCTCATTCGAGCCGGACGTTTTATGCGACCGCATAATTTTCTTGAAAAAATCGATATCGCACTGGCTAAAGAAATAAATGGTGATATCGTGGCGATTCCAAGTCCATCCCTGCAAATAATTTCATAGGATTTCTGGAATGGCCCCATCAATTTCTTTAACTCTGCCATTCCTATTTTCAAAGTGGTTAATATTCAGCCGCTGTTTTTAATTTCCTCATAAACCTGCATCATTCCGCCCATATTCTTTTCCTGGGTAAATTGTTCCGCCAGAAGCCGTGCCTTATGCCCCATGGATTCCCGAAGATTCGGATCAAACAGCGTATTGATCTTGTCCGCAATTTCTTTTGGATCGGCAGGATTCCGAACCACCAGGCCGTTTTCTCCCGGTTCCAGTATTTCTGCGGCACCGCTGTGACCACTGGCAACAATAGGAAGCCCGGTTGCCAGCGCCTCCAGGTTGGCGTTGCCAAACGGCTCATAAATAGAAGGCAGGACGAAAATATCCGCGGCGGCGTAATATTTTTCAATGTCATCCTTTGGCTCCAGAGTGTTTATTTTTTTCCGCTTTCCCTCCGGGGCAAAATCCAGATAACGGTCCCAATTGCCTTTACCCATTAAAAGCAGACGCCAGTTATCGGATTTCAAAAATTCCAAAGACTGCAACAGAAATTTGAGTCCCTTGCGTTCAAACCCCGACCCGACAAAGAGAATCACCACCACATCCTCAGGGATGCAAAGGTTTTGCCGAACGGCCTTGCGGAAAAGAGTTTTATTTTTGGGATGAAATCGTTGCAATTCAACGCCATTGTAGACGACAGTGATTTTATCATCCGCAACCTTATAATGTTTTTGAATATCCCGTTTCACCATTTGGGATATGGCAATGATCTTCCGGCAGCCGTTTTTTTCGAACAACCTTTTTTCCAGCGCCAGGATCAAATTATGAAACGGATTTAGCGCCAGTCCCCATTTCTTTAAGGGAGAAAGAAATTTCTTTCGCTGCTCCAGCCATTCCCGGTGGCAGCCGTCACCGGCTCGATAAACATCCTGATAAAACGTCCGCTCATGACTTTGCACAATATCGAACCGTTGCTTGCGAACTTCCCGGGCCGCATTGCGGGCAAAAGAAAGAGTCCGGACAAATGCATTAAAAGTAAGTGTGGGAATCGGATGGACAAATAGATTCGGTTGTTTTCCCGATTTCCACTGGCTGGCAAAAATATGCACTTCATGGCCGGCATGCGCTAATTGGCTGGTGTATTGCGCCACAAAACTCTCAGCGCCGCCATAGTTCACATATTTTTGCCGGATAACCGCTATCTTCATACCGTTGACGATCCATTTCCCAAAATGTTACCGATTCTGAAAAGAATTCATGGCCTCAGAGTATACCGCAAGCGTTTGATCCATCTTCCTTTCGATGGTCAACTCCTTTTGGCAATAGACGTAGGAATTTTCTGTAAGCTGTCTGGCCCATTCTGGCTCCTGCAAAACCTTAATAATTCCTTCCGCCTGACTGGCTCCACTTTTTATATCCGCCAGCACCCCGCGCGCTCCATCGCGGAACAGCTCAGCAATCGACCCTCCGCGCGTCGCCACCACCGGGGTTTTCATGGCAAAGGCCTGCGGAATCACCTGCGAGGTTCCCTCACCTGCGAAGGAAGCGAGAACGAGAATATCGAGCGCGGCGACGATTTCCGGAATATCCTCCCTGTGCCCCATGACCGTTACAGAATTCTTCATATTTTCAGCGCGGGCTTTTTCCTTGATCTCCTCATAGCCTGGCCCCGTTCCCACAATAACAAACCGGGCCGTCGGGAATTTTTCTAAAACCAACGGCACCGCATCCAGGAAATAATTATGCCCCTTCCAGCCTCGAATCACGCCGACTTTGCCAATCAACGGCTGATTCGCTTGCAATCCCAGTTCAGCGCGGATGTTTTCCCCGGAAACGCTGAGATTGAACCGGCCCATATCGACCCCGGCGGGAATGGAGACCACTTTTTCAGGCCCAATGCCGTTCAATTGCAGGAGATGATTGCGAATCACCTCGCCACTCGTGATAATGCGTTCCGGGAAAGAAGAATAGAACCAGTTGTTGGGAAAATGATTTTTCACAGGGATGGAGACATGACGGCTGCGTACGATGGGGATATGCAGCATCTTGCCTATAAAAGAAACCAGCCAACTGTCGATGGAACTGTGGGTGTGTAGAATATCGGGCTGGAGTTTTTTGACGATCCGATAGAGATCGCGAAAAGCCGAAAAACTCAAAGGCCGGGGCATGGATACTGGAAAAAAATTAAAATTGGGATCGGAAATTGTAACGCAGCGTTCGGCCAGAGGGCTTCCCGGCTGGCAGGCCACGGTGACACGGTGACCTCGCCCCAAAAGCTGCTGACTTTCCTGAAAAATCCGGATCTCCTGTCCCCCCCAGCCGATGGCCGCTTCGGAATGTAGGATATGGAGGGGGTTCAAGACAGGTTACCGGTCTCTCGAATCATCGATTGGTTGCACGTGGACGGCGAATAATCTAACATAACCCCTCAAAGGTGTCGACCTTAAGAATTAAAAGCGACCCTATACAAAAATCGCTTCTGAGAATTCATCGAAAACTGTTTTCAAGTCAGTCAAAAGCCCTATGCCTCACCTGGAATCTGCAAATTTCAAATTGATTTCCTGCGAAATTTGCGGGGAGAATGCGTTCACTCGCATTTGCGAGTGGAACCGCCTTTCCCATGTGGTTCAATGTCAGAAGTGCGGTCTGCAGTTTGTCAATCCCATGCCAGATCAAAATTACCTGGAGCGATTATACCAACAAGATGAAAAAAGTAATCTTTATTACCTGAATTATATAGAGGAGCGAAAAGACCGCTGGGCCTCCTACCGCAAACAATACAACCGGCGTTTGGATTTGATCGAAAAATACGCTGGAGGAAAAGGCCGATTGCTGGATATCGGTTGTGGCGGAGGATTTTTTTTACAGGCGGCCCGCGAACGCGGCTGGGAACCCCACGGCATTGAAATTGTTCCTCCATTCGTGCAATTTGCCAGGGAAGAACTGTGCCTTGAAAATGTCGATAAAACTCCCTTTGAGGAAAAAGTTTACCCGGATCACCACTTCGATGTGGTGGTTCTCTGGGATTTAATCGAGCACCTGCCGCATCCTATGGGCTACCTCGAAAAAATAAACAAAATTTTGCGCCCAGGCGGACTATTGATCCTCTGGACCCCAAATGCCCAAAACGCAGCCTGGCTGAAAGAAAAATGGTATGGGTACACTCCGTTGCAGCACTTGTATTTTTTTTCACCGCAAACCCTGAAGACACTTTTAAAGCGATCTGGCTTTCAGATCACCTACGAAAACACCAACCGGGCTAAAAAAGGATTTTTCTCCCAGCCGGAAAACAACTCTTATCAGAAGCCAAATCAACCTTCAACAGGAGTCAAAAAACTATTGATGGGACTGAAAAGGGATTTAAAAAATTTCGCCAACCCGGTGAACTACCTCAGTCCCTTACTCGATAAAGCGGGATACGGGTTCAACCTGTATGTCATCGGAAGAAAATATTCGCAATCCCATGAATAGAGTTTTAGTCATCAGCACCACCGGCATGGGCGACAGTTTGTGGGGAACCCCGGCTCTAAGGGCGTTAAAAAAATCGTTTCCGCAACTGGAACTGCATTTGCTGGTCCATTCTCATTGGAAGATTCTCTTCCAGGGAAATCCTCACATTGACAAAATCATCGACTACTCGCCGAAGTGGTACAAACAGCCTCTGATCGGCTTACAACTTCTATCTTACCACTACGACAAAGTTTTGATCTTTCACGCCAATAAAGATATCGTCCGCCTGTTGCCCTGGCTGAGGTATTCTTCCCTGCTGGCGCATCAGAACTCCGCCTGGATTGCGGACAAAAACCGGATTCACATCGAAGGCGTGGTCCACGGCATTCAACGGCGATTGACTTTGATCGAAACAATCGGCGCAACAGCGGACGGAGGACAGATGGAGCTATTTTTCAGCCCTGCCGAACGCAACACAGCCGAAACGTTTATGCGGGAAAATTCGTTGCCTGCCAAAAATTTTATCTACATCAATATCGGCGCCTCGGCGGCGCCTCGCAGATGGCCCGAAGACCGGTTTCTGCAATTGACACAAACAATCCTGAAAAACACCCAATTAAAAATTCTGCTGGGAGGCGGACCCGGTGAAAGGAAAGCGATCCTCGAAATGATAAAAAGCCTGGCATCCGAACGCATGGTCACCACGATAGATCTGCCGTTAAAGCCGGACAGCTATGTCATTGGTCAGGCAAAGCTTCTCATCACCTGCGACACGGGTCCCATGCACGTCGGTTTCGCCTTAAAAACTCCGACCCTTTCTCTCTTTGGCCCTTACGATCCGAGAGGGACCGGCCCCTTCGAGCTTGCGAAAAACCATTGTTTCATGCTGCATCCATCCGAACAGAACACACTTTCCAAGAGAGATGACTATCAAAAGGCGGATCTAAAGCAGATCACGGTTTCCACGGTATGGAACAAAGTGCAGGAGGCGTTGAGCTTGCCACTGGGGCAGGAAATGCGCTGAGAGGTCTTGTTAACTTTTGGAGGTTCCCTCAAGAATCCGGTTGACGCCTTCCAGCACATCGTCCACCGTGATCTTTTGCAAACACTCGGTATCGCCCTGGTAGCATTCCTTTTTGCGGGTCTTGTGATTGCAGGGACTGCACTCCACTTGCTTGTACAAAATAACATCCCGTTGCCCCAGAGGTTTCCAGACTCTGGGATGAACCGACCCAAATAAGGCGATCACCGGTGTGCCCAAAACAGAAGAAAGGTGCATGTAACCGCCATTATGGCAAACGGAAAACTCCGCGCCTTCGGTGATGGCTCCCAACTCCTGAAGGCTTGCGGTGATAAGAACAAAGGAAGTGTCCTTGATCTCGCGGATCACCGCCTGCGCCAAGTCCTCCTCGCCTGGCCCGCAGGTGATGACGACTTTCAAACCATAATCCACCGCGAATCGTTCCGCCAGCCGGGCAAATCTATCGAACGGCCATTGGTTGTAGATTTTGCGTGTGCCGGGATGAATGATGCAGTAAGGATCTTCGGGACGGATTCCGTTTTCCAGAAGCAGCTTTCGCGCCCTGTCCCGGCTGGCGTCAGAGAGATGAATGGCAGGGGCGATCTTGTCAAACACCGCGCCCATTTTTTTAATCAACGCCACCTGATAGTCGAGAGGATAGTCGAGTTGAAAACCATCAAGCTCGAGTTTCACATTGTAAAGAAACGAACGTCTGGCAAGCTTGTGTCCCACCCGCAACGGCGCTTGCGTGGCAAAGCACATGATGGCGCCGCGCGTCCCCTCGTGCATGTCGATCGCCACATCATAGCGGCCTTTAAACAACATCCAATAAAACTTAAGTTGATCCCACAGCGATCCTTTATCAAAACAAAGCGCCTCATCCACATCGGGATGATCCCGCACCAAATCATAGGAGGCGCGCTCGACCAGCACCGTCAAATGCGCATCCGGGAAACTCTGTTTTAACGGCCTGTAAACGGCGGTGTTGTATATGACATCGCCAATGGACCGCAATTTGATCAGCAGAATTTTCGCTTGCGGCGGAATCTTTGTTTTGTCAAATGCTTCAGCCATATCCATCCAAATTTTCCAAAGCCTCAAATCAGGCCTATTTGTAAAAAATAGTATTTTAAATCACGAGCCGTTTTTTCGCAGGGTTTTATCTACCAATTCCAGCAATTGTTTCTCCATAATGGAAGTATCATATCGCTCGATGCACCGCTCTCGCGCCTTTTTTCCTTTGCTCCGGGCTTCTTCCGGATGCTCCAGCACGTAGTTGATGGTATCCCCAAGCTGTTGCACATTTCCCGGTTCCACCAGGTAGCCGCAATCGCTCAAAACTTCCGGAATATCGGAGACGCTGGTGGAAACGATGGGCTTGGCCATGGCCATGGCGTCAAAAATTTTTGCCGGCATCTGCCCCACCGTATCGCTTGTGTGCCGTTGCGGGATCACCACCACATCGGCGGCGGCAAGATGTTCCGGCAGGTCCTTAAACGGAATTTTCGGCAACAACGTGACCCGCTCTTTCACCGCCTGCCATCGTTCCCGCATCGAATGAAACGAGTCTTCGGCGCCGATCAGAACCAACCGCACATCGGCATCATCGAGATGTTCTATAGCGGCGAATAAATCCTCAACGCCCTTATGGGCTCTTGGCGTGCCAAGAAACATCACCACTTTCTTGCCCTGCAACCCAAGTTTGCTCTTGGCTTCCCCGGTATCGAATTTTTCCGGGTCCAGTATGGAGGTGTCCCGGCAATGGTAGAGCACCGTTCCGGGAAAGCGGTTTTTTAAAAACTGATTGCTCACCGTAATTCCATCGGCAGAGCCCACCAACCGTTCCATGAGCCAGGTGTAGGGCAGTCCGTTGGGATTGGATAGGTTCAAAAACCGGCCCAGTTTTCCCCAGAAACCGCTGTGGTAAAAAAAACCCAGTTCCCAGTCGTCGATGTCCACAAGCACCGGTTTTCCTGAAGTCCATTTTTTCAGCAACCCCACGCCAAAGCTGGTGGGGCGCAGTTTGCAGGCAAACAAAAGATCCGCGTCGATCTCTTTTATCATCTTACGGATCACCGGAACAAATGCCGGATAGCGTTTCCAGGGAAACGTTTTGACTGGAAGATCGAGATCCTGCATGGGAAACCAGAGCGTCCCCTGCTTTACAGGCCCTATCAGCTCCACCTCGTGGTGGTGCGACAGCGCCCGTGCCAGTAGCGCCGCCCGGCCCAGGGAGTTGTCGGAAAGATCAAAACATAAAAATGCAATTTTCACAGGAAGTCAGTTTAAGGATTGGTTGATCTCAAGTTTCCGCGGGAAAATTTGAATCGCGCGGATATCCGTCGCCAACGGCCAGCCGGGAGTCGGTTGCAGGTTGACTTCTTCATCGAGAATCCTGCGGTAAAAAATCTCCCGTCCTTGAAGCGGCCCAACCGTCACCGATTCTAAAACACCGCGTATTCGCTTTTGCGGTTCAAAAATCAATCTTGCTGTGGCTTTGCCGGCGATCTCCATTTGCGGCAGTGGATAACGCGCCGTTAGATGCAACCGGTCTCCCTCCCCTGTTAGACGCACTTCGCCTTTTCCCTTCATTTCCTTGTGCGCCAGTTGCTCGATCTGTTCAAAGTGAATGGTGCCTCTTGGAAACAGCCGCCCGATTTCAAAAAAGATCAGCTTGCCGTGCAAGAACAATTCGTAGAGATTGATCTGCACATCGTGAAAGGTCAATTCGAAATCCTCAAAACGGATTTTATTCGATACCGCCGAATCCGCCGTCACGGAGATTTTCTTATAACGCCCCAAAAGCAAATCCTGTGGGTTGTCTGTTGGAAGGATAACAACTTTGGCGTTCTTCATCTCCTTCACCCCATAGATGGGATATTGAGAGAACGCCGGGATCAACCGATCACCGACTGCTTGCAAATCTCCGGCACCTTCGAGATCCGTCGCCACTGTCACATTGCGCTTTAAGACGAGTCCATTGATCCCATTCGGCAAAGGGTACGAACGAAACAGGGAATAGGTCTTGTTCAAGGCCGGGTCATTGAACAGGCGGTCTCTTTTGGGATTGATCTGCCGGGTTCCGGATTCCCCCTGCTCGCTGTCGTCTTTGGTGATGAAAAAATCCGTCAACTCTCCCACATTGCGTTTGACGCTTTTGAGCACAATCGGCAACCCTCTTATCTCCGCCGCGTCACGGAAGGCGCCGCGGTGAAACCAGGGATGATTGGTGAGCGTTCGCACCGTCAGCGTTTGACCGGGAGCAGGCGAGGCTTCGGCGACGATATCGTCAAGAATCAGGTCAATCGGCCAGTTTTCTTTTACCGGCAGTTCTTTAAAACCGAACGCCGCACTCCCTAAACCGGGAAAGCGCGCATCGCCAGGGAGAAAACTGGCGTAGACATACGTGAACAAACCTGCCGCCACGGTCATCGCCGTCACCCACCGGCGCAACTTGAATGAAGAAATGCGGGTGATGAGCAACGCGGAAATCAGCGCCACGGCGGTCAGACAGGGCATGGTGTAACGCACGCCTTTGTTGTTGATAAATGTGAAGGCAACATAAGAAAAAACGACCCAGCTAAAGAGCAGGCCATTGAACTCTTTCTTTCTAAAAAGGAATCCCAGAAACGCCGCCACAAACAATAAGAACAGAGGCATGCCCATCTGCCGGCCTGCCGCCTCCAGGTAATAGCCCCAAATGGGCAACGGCCATTCCATGAAACCTTTGAGCACCTCGGTGGGAAACCCGAATTTCGACATACCGCGGGACATCTTTGCCAGATTGTGCGCGTACCAGGGAAAACAAACGACAAGGGAAATCAGGGTGAGGGTCAGGATATGAATCAATTTCCTTGGAGAAAGGTGCACCGAAGGAAAATAACGCACCAGCGCAAACACCAGCCCAAGCTCCATGAGCAAGACAATCCAGCGACCCTCGGCGAGAATGAACATCACCAGGGGAAGCACCATCGTGGCAAAAATCATCCCCAGATAGTAAAGCGTTCGGAGCAGGAGGTTTCCCTGTCCGCCTTCACCTTTCTTGTACAATCCATAAATGACTGCTGGCAATAGGTAAATAAAAAACGTCCATTTCACCATCAAGCCAAAAGCAAACGCGCAACTGAATAAAAAGGAAAACTTTCGGTTTTCAAAATTTTCCGAGCGGATAAAAAGATAATACGCAAGAGAAACGCAAGCGGTGAGCAGGGTGCCGATCAGGCATTGCCGCGAAATATAGGCCGGAAAGGGATAACAGGCAATCAAAAACGCGCCTAAAAGCCCGGTTCGCCGATCGTATAATATTTGACCGATGCCATAAGTCGAAAGGATCGCCACCGCCAGGAAAAACGAATTGGCTACCACCGCGTTGTCGGCGGAAAATCCCAGCCAGGCAAACACCGGTAGCAGTGAGAGATGGTAAAACGGCGGATAAAACGATTCCACACTCAACAAATCAAGCCACAAACGCTCTGATCCGGAAGTAAACGCCGTCCAGTATTTAAACGCGATGTGCAGGTGTGTGCTCTGGTCCCAGGAAGGCGGGCGCGTGTCCAAGAGAACCCAGATCAAATTGCAACCAAAGGTCCAGAGGATCAACCCCAAGAGAATAAAGTAGTGTGCGGGAAAACCGGGAGTTTGTTTTGAAGAATGAGTGTCCATAATTGGGCGGGTGGCGGCTTTCTTTGCTAGCAGAATCTTTTGCAGAATGAAAAAAAGAAATTCCCTTTAGATGACACGCGAAGGAATTTCATCGCAAGGCAATCTATTCCTTAATTAAGTTGCGGCGATTATAATTCAGGCCTCTTAATATTTCACCCTAAAACCATTTTTTGTGCCAAACCACATGAGGTTTCTGGCGTTTTTGCGAGGTGGGATTGATTAGGAAGGATTTCGTTCGACCTTGGGGACTGTCAGTCCAGTTGCGGTTCTTTAATGTCCTCAACCTTTTCCATTTGCTTGTCGAAGAGCTTGTGCGAGAGAAACCAGGAACCCCAGGAGATGACGATCACCGTTGCAACGCCAATCGACGCCCACAGGCCGACATTACCGGCGGACGACATGCCACGTAAAAACACGAACGCGCCTAAAGGCAGGGCCATGATGAATCCGAAACAGGTGAGCAGCATGGAACTGCGGGCGTAATACTTGGGCCGCACGTCGATGTTCAGCTCTCCAAGATATTTCTGGTTTTCCGGTTCGGCGGCGTCTAAGAGCAAAACTTCGCCCTCGCATTTCGGGCAGTATTGCCCGCCCCAGAACGCATTTTTACATTGCAGGCAGAATTTGACCATAAATTGGGTGTTCTTTCTTTTCAGGAGGATTTAGAATACCTTATTTCCTTTTGGGGAACAACCCGGTTTGCTTTGAAAAATCAATGACAGAAATGAATCACATACTCTTGACGCATGGCGGCGCAGGCTCGAAAAACGAGCATAATGATGGCACCCAGCTTGCCGGGGAAGCGGGAATCGCATCCCTGAAATCCGGCGGCAGTCTTCTGGACGCGGTTTGCCGGGCCGTTGCCGCTCTGGAAGACGATTCCCGGTTCAACGCCGGCGTAGGCTCGCATCCAAGATCCGACGGATCGGTGCAGATGGACGCGGCGGTGATGGACAGCTTCGGAAAATTCGGCGCGGTGGCGGCCATCGAGGGATTTAAAAACCCCGTGCATGTAGCACAAGCCGTCAGCCAAACGCGGTACAAAATCCTGGCCGGTTCAGGAGCCGCCCGATTCGCCAGTGAAAAGGGATTCGAGACGCTTTCCCCCGGCCAAGTCACCGCCAAAGGCGTCGATTTCTCCACCGGAGATACCGCGACCGATACAGTGGGTTGCGTCGCCTTCGATGGGAAACATTTTGCTGCCGGACTCAGTACAGGAGGCATCGGCGGCGCCATCCCTGGAAGAGTTGGCGATGTTCCCTTGATCGGTTGCGGACTTTACGCCGGCCCTTTAGGAGCCGTCGCCGCAACGGGAAGCGGCGAAGCGATCACGATGAACCTCACGGCGATCCGCGCGTACCAGATGATCGAAAAGGGAGAAAAACCCGATCAAGTGCTTTCCGAAGTGCTGAGCTGGTTCAATCCGGTAGACGATGCCTTCGGCCTGATTTTGGTCAGCCGGGACGGATTTGCCGGAGGATCAAACCGCACCATGGCGTGGTCGGCATTGCAATCATGATTGCACATTTTTTAAGGAGACTTATCCGGCCAGAGCCTGTGAACCACAACCCATTTGCGACGGTTTGGAATGCCAAACCTGTGTGGAACCCCTCATTTATCCAGTTGATTTTTTACAGCAAACACGGTTAAATAACTGACTTTCCAACCCACCTCATGCCAGCGTAGCTCAGGGGTAGAGCAACTGATTCGTAATCAGTAGGTCGGCGGTTCAATTCCGCCCGCTGGCTCCATTGAAACAATAAGTTATGTCAATCCATCCCAAGCCATTTTTATTTTGTAGACATAATGTAGACAGTTGGCAGGAGCTTAATCTCTAAGTATTTTCTTTCAATTTTTCTATCCTCAGTGTCTTTTCCAAGAATATAAAAGCAAAAACTTTCTCTCCTGGTCTAAAAATATACAAGTGATTTAAGAGTTTTCTGGATCCGATAACCTTGAAAAATTTGAAGGATCATAGTCATGATAAATCTAAAAAAATTGAAAGTCTCCCTTACCAAAAATGGTTACCACAAGATTTGGGAATTAATCAAAAAGCTTCCAATTAATACTGTTTTGGAGAATACAGATGGAGGGGTCAAGGATATCCATATTAACCTTGCTCAAGCGCGTTGGATTTTAAGTGGTAATGTCCAAAACCAACTTCCAATTGCATGGCATGAAGTGAAGAAGCTGGGCGACGATTCCATAAAAAATTTAGTATTTATTGCAATTATATATAGTCATCATGAGCTGATAAATGAATTAATAAACTCCAAAAATACTAAATATGAAGGGATTCTCAAGAGAAATGGAGGATTGGGAGAAAAAGCTTATACGAATCTTGTGTTTACCATGACGGAATTCGGTTTCATAACAGAAGCCCAATACCATCAAGTATCTTATGATTTATCAAAAATTTTTTTAGATCAAAACCTGGGTCCTTTGGCAAAAAGAATTATTGAAGCTAAATTAATAAAAGCAGGATGGGACACAAAGGAAGACTTTTTTGATGTTTGTAAAAACCTTTCTCTAAATAAAGTTTTAGCAATAGATAGGAACTCATTTCGGTCATGGTTAGAAGGAAATGGAATTCCAGGAATAACTGAGACTATCGTTGAAATAATAGATGATGATTTGGATCAAAAGACAAATGTAGAACTTAACTTTAGGCCCGGAAACAATTTAGAAAAGACCGCATACGAGCAAAAAAGGAAAGCAACTAAGAAGATAGTGGATAGACAACATGTACGTATTCAAAAAGC
>JAJDBE010000052.1 GCA_029261515.1 Nitrospinaceae bacterium
ACTGTGCACCATGATCGACATGCTGATGACCATCATGAAGGCGATGGCTAAAGACGACACTGCCAGCGAGTTTCTTCCCACGTTTTGCGACAGGTTCATGCTGGCAAGCAGACCTTCGCCGTCAAACCAGCTCTTGCAAACGCCGTGCAGCAGCCGCCGTGCCAGCAGCAGGGCGGACGGGGAGAGCAGAGACAAGCCCAGAATCAAAAGAAATACGGAAAGAAAGCCGAAATAGGGGAAGTTGTCGATGGCGGGCAACTGTGTGCACACCGCCGCCAGAATGATGGTGAAAACCGCCGCCTGATTAAGCCTGCGGTTGCCACGGAACAGTTTAAGATCGTAACTGCCCCGCCGCATGACCAGTGTCGGCGAGGTTTTTGCCGCATCGTAAGCGGGAATGAGCGCAGAGACGAACGACAGCCCGACTCCAAGAAAAAAATACGGCCACATTTTCTCCCAATGGAATTCCACTTCCGTGACGTAGCTTGGCGCGTACAGGTTGTTGACGGTCATCGACACCGCATCGAGAGAAAACTGCGCGAAATAGTAACCCAGCCCAATGCCGAGAAACGACCCAAGAGCGCCGATGATCCCGGCTTCCAGAAAAAAGATCAGCGCAATGAGAGTGGGCGTCGCGCCGATGGCCCGAAGCGTGCCGATCTCCACCCGGCGGCGCACCACCGACAGGGCGATCATGTTGTAGATGAGATACAACGCCACCAGCAGGGCGACGAAGCTCAAGGCCGTGAGGTTGTACTGAAACGCCCGCAGCATTTTTTCCACCTGCCGGTTTTTCCGCTCCGGGCGTTCGATGCGAAGAAAACCGGGAAGCACTTCGGCAATCTTTTCTTTCATGCGGTCGAAGTCTTTGTCCTTGAGGAATTCTACGTCGATGCGGTCGAGTTTTCCCAGTCTCCCCAATGCCAGCTGAGCCGCGGCGATGTCCATCATGGCGAAGTTGCCGTTCAGCGCCTTGGCCAGCCCCTTGTTTTCCAGCACGGCGGTGACTTTAAGTTGCCGCTCTTTGCCGTTGATGAGAAAGCGGATCGTATTGCCTGGCTGAAAGTCAGTTCCGGGAATGAATTGTTGCGGCAGAATAATGCCGTTCGGTTCCATGATGACGGGCAGGAGTCCCTTGAGTCCCGGTTCCACCGTTTTCAAAGAATAATCGCGGATGCCGCTATCTTGTAACAGGTCGGTGCCGAGGATTTCCACCACCTCGCCGGAGCTTTGTTCGACTCCGTAGCCTTCGATGACCGGATAGGCTTTGATCCATTCGCGCAGACGCAGGAGTTTTTTAAAGTGAGATTCATCGAACGCCACGCCTTCCGCGTGAATGACGGCGTTTGATTTCCCGAGCACCAGATCGACGCTTTCCTTGAACGACAGCATGGTCTTGGAGTTGTCGAGATGGATGCTCAAAAACACGGCGACGCAAATGGCCACACCCAGTATGGTGATGGCACTGCGGAAGGGATCGCGAATCAGGGGACGCAGGATGAGCGCGGTGAACAGGTCTTTGAAATAATAGAAGAAGCTCATTATTGAGTAGTCAATTTCCCATCGCGAATCTCGAAATGCCGGTTGCCGTAAGTGGCGATCTGCGGATTGTGCGTGACCACCACCAGCGTCGTTTGAAACTCGACGCAAACCTGTTTCATCAGCTCCAGAATTTTAAGACCGTTTTCCGAATCGAGGTTGCCGGTGGGTTCGTCGGCCAGAATGATGGCTGGTTGATGCACCAAAGCCCGCGCAATGGCAACGCGCTGCATTTCGCCGCCGGAGAGTTCCGCAGGGAAGGAATGTGCCCGGTCGATCAGGCCGACGTAGTCCAGCAGTGTGTCAATGCGGTTGCCTTGCGATTTTGTGGAATGACTGAGTAGTAGAGGCAGTTCCACGTTTTCAAAAATGGTCAATGTGGGCATGAGGTTGAAAAACTGGAAAACAAAGCCGATCTCTTTTCTGCGCAGTTCGGTCAGCTCGCGGTCGCTCATTTTCGAGATCAGCCGGTCGTTTAAGAAAATATCGCCTGTGTCCGGAGTGTCGAGTCCGCCGATGCAGTTCAGCAACGTGGTCTTGCCGCCGCCGCTGGGCCCCATGATGGTGGCGAAGTCCCCCTCCGTAAGTTCCAGATGGACGCCAGCCAGCGCCGTGACGCGAGCGGTTCCCGCCGCATAATATTTACTGACGTTGTCGAATTTGATGACCGGGGATTGAGTGTTCGTCATTAAGCTGGACCGTTCCGTTAGACAGAACAAGAAGGATAGTACAATCGCCGGGGATTCTCAAATAAGAGCGTTTCGCTGCATTATCAGGATTGCCGGGAAATTTCGGTGTTCCGTGATTGATCCCCCAAGGGCTTTGTGCTATTCATTGACATTTCCATTTAACCGAATCGTGTCATGGCCATTTCCAAAAAAATCAGCGGGTTCATGCAGCAGTCTTCCTGGATTCGCAAGATGTTCGAAGAGGGTATCCGTCTCAAGCAGGAACTGGGCGAAGAAAACGTGTTCGACCTCTCTCTTGGCAATCCTGTTGTAGAACCGCCGGAGGCCTTGCGTGAGGCGCTGATCGCCGCAGCGGAAGACCCGGCACCAGGCCAACACCGCTACATGCCAAACGCCGGATTGCCGGAGGTCCGCGCTGCCATCGCCGAGTCGCTTGCTGCCGAATGCAAAGTCGATCTCACGGCGGATGACATCGTCATGGTCTGCGGCGCGGCGGGAGGACTGAACATCACACTAAAAACTCTGCTCGACCCAGGCGATGAAGTGATCATCCTTGCACCCTATTTCGTCGAGTATCTTTTTTATGCGGACAATCACGGCGGCAAAGCCGTGGCGGTGCCGACAAAAGCAGATTTTACTCTTGATCTTGATGCCATAGAGAAAGCCGTCACCGGCCGCACCAAGGCGGTGATCGTCAACTCGCCCAACAACCCCACCGGCGTGGTGTATTCGCGAGCCTCCTTGGAAGCTCTGGCGGACCTGCTCAAGGAAAAATCCAAAACCCTGGGCCGGGCGGTGTACCTGATCTCCGATGACCCCTATAAGAAAATCGCCTTCGACGGCGTGGAAACGCCCAACATCTGCGAATTTTACGACAACAGCATCTATATTACCTCGCATTCCAAGGATCTTGCGGTTCCTGGCGAACGCATCGGCATGGTCCTGGTTCACCCCCGCTCGGAGGCCGCGAAGGATTTGATGGCAGGCCTCATCTTCTGCAACCGGGTGCTGGGCTTTGTCAACGCTCCCGCCCTCATCCAGCGGGCGATCCGGAACGTGCAGGGGGTGAGTGTGGAGGTAAAGGATTATCAGCGCAAACGCGATTTTCTTTACCGGGAACTGACGCGGATCGGCTATTCGGTGGTGAAGCCTCAGGGCGCGTTTTATTTTTTCCCGCAGTCGCCCATTGCCGACGAGGTGGAGTTTTCGGGTATTCTGGCCTCCAAGGGCGTGCTGGTGGTGCCTGGGCGAGGGTTCGGGCTGGAAGGCTACTTCCGTCTCTCCTATTGCATGCCGGACCGGGTGATCGAAGGCTCTATCTGCGGGTTTGAAGCGGCTTTCAAGGAGGCTTCGGCCCGGTAATTTGCCCTGAACCCTTTTTCGAAAAATGCTATCTTAATAACTGAACCGAATACCTTTATTTTAATAGCGAATAACACAGGAGTTTTCACCGGTCATGGGTTTAACTTCAGATCAAATCAATCGTTACAGCCGCCACTTACTGCTTCCCGAAGTGGGCGCCGAGGGACAGGAAAAAATCTGCAATGCCAAAGTTCTCTGCATCGGGACCGGTGGTTTGGGCGCTCCGATCGCCTTGTATCTGGCCGCCGCCGGGGTGGGAAAACTGGGTCTCGTCGATTTCGACGTGGTCGATCTAAGCAACCTGCAGCGTCAGGTCATCCACGGTGAATCCACTGTGGGCAAACTAAAGATCGATTCCGCGAAGAACCGCATCAAGGACCTCAATTCCAGCATCGACGTGGTGACTTACAACACGCGCTTGTCCTCTGAAAATGCGCTGGAAATATTCAAGGATTACGACATCATCGTCGATGGCACCGATAATTTTCCTACCCGCTACCTCGCCAACGATGCGGCGGTTTTATTGGGGAAACCCTACATCTACGGTTGTATTCTCCGGTTTGAAGGTCAGGCTTCTGTATTCGATTCCAAGCAAGGCCCGTGTTACCGCTGTCTGTACCCGGAACCTCCGCCACCGGGCCTGGTTCCCAGTTGCGCCGAAGGCGGCGTGTTGGGCGTGCTTCCCGGTATCGTTGGGTTGTTGCAGGCCAACGAGGTTTTGAAGCTCATTCTTGGCAAAGGCGAGACGCTGGTGGGCCGGTTGCTCATCTTCGATGCGCTGGGCATGAAGTTTCGGGAAATGAAACTGCGCAAAGATAAAAATTGTCCGGTATGCGGCGATAATCCTACCATCAAGGAATTGATTGATTATGAGCAGTTCTGCGGCATCGTTCCGCCGCAGGAAACGTCGTCAGAGGATGAAGCGCTGGAAATCGACGTGACGGCGGTCAAAGAGATGCTGGACAGCAAGAAAAACTTCAAGTTGATCGATGTACGCGAACCTGGGGAATATCAGATTTGCAAGATCGACGGCGCTCACTTGATTCCGCTGGGCGAAATCGAGGCGCTGGATCCTGCAAAACTGAATGGTCTCAACCGGGATGAAGAGATCGTCGTCCATTGCAAAGCCGGAGTGCGCAGTTTGAAGGCGGCAAAGGCATTGATTAAAATGGGATTTTTTAACGTCAAGAGCATGCGCGGTGGCATTGGAGAATGGTCGGATCGAATCGATGATTCCGTTGCCAAGTATTGAGATTTTTTAATCCCGAGGAACCTTGCAGGACGGCTTTTTTTCGGCGTGGCAGATTTTATCAGCACCCCGGCAAAGCCCATTTTCTCAAGGTTTTCCAGTGGCAGAGGCGGGGAATGACCTTGACATTGTTACCCGCCGAGTTTATGTTAGATTTAAGAGGTTATGTTTTATTTTTAGCGTAAAAAACTAAAAAGGGGGTTTTGTGAACGAGTCACACGGGTCTGAAGATTCTGAGCGCGATTTCGAGAAGTTGTCGAAGGCCATCACCGATGCGGTGATGAGCTCTGAAAAGGTGAAAAAGATCGTCGCGGATATTCAGAAAAAAGAAAAAATCTGTCCGCAGAGCTTCATGGTCCTTGTGCTGAAAATGCAGGTGTTGACGGAGTCCCTGGAAATGGAGGTTGAGGAAGATTTCCTGGAAAAGAAACCCGCCAAGAAAAGTGGCAAGAAAAAATCCAAAGATCGGACTCAATACATCGATGGAAACCCGCTTACAAAAAATGAGATCGAATTTCAGGAATTCACGAACCAGAATTTCGACACTCAAAGTTGGCTCAAAAAGAACGGGCTTATTCTTTAATAATAAAAAAAATTTTTTCCTTTCCCTTTTTGCCACAGTCTTACCCTTCCTGGTTGCATCCTTGCCCAAGACGGCCTTCCCTTTAAATTTTGATGACGAGCGCAAACGCATGGTCGAGGTTGACCTTAAAGGCCGGGGTATATCCGACTCCGCAGTGCTCGATGCGATGGGGCGTGTTCCCCGCCATGAGTTCGTGGATATTCAATACCGCGAGTTGGCCTACGCCGACCACGCTCTTCCTATCGAAGAGAACCAGACCATTTCTCAGCCTTATATCGTCGCGTTGATGACCCAAAGCGCGCACTTGCTTGCCGGAGACCGGGTTCTGGAAATCGGCACCGGTTCGGGCTATCAGGCGGCGGTTCTGGCGGAAATCGTCAAGGAAGTTTATTCCATCGAAATCGTCGAGGCTCTGGCCGAGCAGGCGGCTCTAAAGCTGCGGCAATTGGGTTATGACAATGTCAAAGTCCGGCATGGAGACGGCTATCAGGGATGGCAGGGAGCCGCTCCCTTCGATGTGATTTTGATCACCGCGGCAGCGCCGGAAATTCCCCAACCGCTGATTGATCAATTGAAGGTGGGTGGCCGCATTGTGATGCCGCTGGGAGATCATCGCATGTATCAGGATCTGATCCTGTTGACCAAAGAGAAGAGTGGGCTAAAGAGGGAATTCATTACCGGCGTGGTTTTTGTTCCCATGACCGGAGAAATCCGCAAATAGGAACGGCATTTCTTAGTGGGAGGTGAGAAGCATGAACCGAAACCCAGCGGTGGCCGGGCAGTTTTATCCGGCGGATTCTGAGGCTCTGACCGCAGACATAGCCAAGCACCTTGCCGATGTATCGGAAAAAGTGCGGGCGATTGGAGTGGTCGCTCCGCATGCCGGTTTCATGTATTCCGGCGACACCGCAGGCGCGGTTTATTCCCGCATCGAAATTCCTGACACGGTTATTCTGATCGGTCCCAACCACACAGGCCAGGGGGAACGGGTCTCGGTAATGACGGAAGGAACCTGGTCCATGCCGATGGGAGATTTATCCATCGACCGCGATCTGGCGGAAAGCATTTGTGCCGCCTCTCCGCTGGTCCGGGCGGATTCCAGGGCGCATCTCCATGAGCATTCCATCGAAACCCAGTTGCCTTTTCTGCAGTATTTCCGTAAGGAGTTTAAGTTTGTCCCTATTTGCATGATGCGCGCCAGTTTTACCGAATGCACGGAAGTGAGTCAGGCCATTTTGTCCGGCATCAAAAAGCTGGAACGCACCGCCCTGATCGTCGCCAGTTCAGACATGACACATTACGAAACGCATGCCAGCGCATCGGCAAAAGACAAAATAGCCATCGACCAGATTTTACAACGGGACGCGAAAGGGCTTTACACCACTGTTGAGCAAAAAGGCATCACCATGTGCGGCGTGATGCCGGCCACCGTGATGTTGCTGTGCGCGAATCAAATGGGAGCGACTCAGGCGGAGCTGGTCAAGTACATGACCTCAGGCGAAGTCAGCGGCGATATGGATCACGTGGTGGGTTACGCCGGGATGATTGTAAAGTAAATGCGGTTTTGACAGGATGAAAATGCTCCCCCCTAATCCTCCGGGTATTGCATCAATTCGATTTCGTATTTGTCCGGGTCTTCGGTGAAGATAAACGCCGTGCCGTTGGAAGATTTTATCGGCCCTTCGGTGATGGGGACGCCCGCCTGTTTTAACCGTTCCATACATTCATCCAGATTCTCCACCTGAAACGCCAGGTGCACGAGGTCTTCCGGGACTTCCACCTTGCCGCTTTCGGGAAAGGAGCAGAGTTCGATTTCGCTGTCGGTTCCCGGCGCTTGCAGAAATGCCAGTTTCGATCCTCGCGGGGAAGTTTTTTGTTCGATGACCTTCAATCCCAAAATGCCAGTATAGAACTCAATGGATTTTTCCATGTCGGACACCCGGAAGCGAGTGTGCAGATATTTTTTAATCATGGCTCGAGTGTGAACTTGACAGCGGGTTCGTATTTTTTCATCGCCTCCCGGACCATCTGGATAATTTCCTCAAGTCGGCCCTGGGTCTTGGCTTCAAATCTCAGGACAAGGACGGGTTGTGTGTTGGAGGCGCGGATCAACGCCCAGCCGTCATCGAGGTTGATACGAACGCCGTCGATGTCCACGACATCGTATTTATCGCGGAAGAATTCAGTCAGCTCTGCGACGATCTTAAATTTTTTGTTGTCGGGGCAGTCGATGCGGATTTCCGGCGTGTAGGCGGTGACCGGAACGTCGGACAACATCTCGGATAATTTTTGGTTCGATGCGGCGACGATTTCCAGAATCCGGCAGGCGGCGAAAATGGCGTCGTCGAATCCGAGATAGTTGTCCGAGAAACAAATGTGGCCGCTCATTTCTCCGGCGAGCAGGGCGCCGGTTTCGCGCATTTTCTTTTTGATGAGCGAATGTCCGGCGGGGGCCATCACCGCAACGCCGCCGTGTTTCCGGATATCGTTGAACAGGTTTTGCGAACATTTGACTTCGCCGACGACGGTGGCTCCGGGATGTTTCTGCAGGAGATCGCGCGCCAAAAGAATCAGCAGTTGATCGCCCCAGATGATATTGCCCTTTTCATCCACAAGGCCGATGCGGTCGGCGTCGCCATCAAAACCAATGCCCAGTTCCGCCCCTTCCGATTTTACTTTGGCGATCAGGTCCTTTAAATTTTTCTCGACCGTGGGATCGGGATGGTGGTTGGGGAAACTGCCGTCCGGTTCGCAATAGAGTTCCACCGGTTCCAGCCCCAGACGTTTCAGCAGTTCAGGACCCGTGATGCCGAAGCAGCCATTGCCGCCATCGACCACCACCTTGACCTTGCGTGGAAATTTAATGATGCCGCCGATTTTTTCCATGTAGGCTTCGAGCACTTCCTGCTTTTCCAATTGCCCCTGGCCGGTTTCAAAATCCTTGGCGTCGATCAGCTCCCGCAACTCTTGAATTTGTTTTCCGTAAAGACTGTGCCGGCCCTGGCTGATTTTGAATCCGTTGAAGTTGGAAGGATTGTGACTTCCCGTGATCATGACCCCGCCGTCCGGTTCAAGATGATGCAGGGAAAAATAGGAAACCGGAGTCGGCACGAGACCTATGTCGATGACATCACAGCCAGTGGAAATAAGACCCTTAATGAGGGCGTCACGGAATTCGATGGAGCTTTTTCGCATGTCCCGCCCTACGGTGAGTGTCTTGCCTCCGTGGCGTTTAATGTGAGTGCCGATGGCTTTGCCGATCCACTCCACGGTTTCCACAGTCAGATCGTTTCCCACCACGCCGCGGATGTCGTATTCACGAAAAATTTCTGGATTCATTGCTTTTGACATAAGACTCGTTCGTTAAGGTTTAATATTTTTTCTGTAAAGGATAAGTCAAACACTCGGATATGGCAATCGAGGATTTCCGGAGATTGCGATTCTGCATTAGTAAGGATACGCTGAACCCGCGTTTTATTAATGGTTTTGCATTGGAATTGTGTAAAGAGAGTGACGAGCCAAGCCGTAGAGGGGAAATCCCTAGGGGCTGTTCGGCAGTTATGTTAGGATTAAACGTTGAGAATTTTGGCATTGGATGAACCCTTCCGTGGTCTGGTATCCCGTATGAAAGTTTGTTTGATCGAGCCTTCAAAATTTGTTTCCCTGACCAATTTTGTGTCCACCATCAGCATGCCGCCGATTGGTCTGGCGTATATCGCGGCGTCTCTGCGCGAAGCCGGGCATGAGGTTTGCGTGGTCGATGGGCCGGGATCGGCGCCGAGAAATTTTTTTCGATTCAATGAGGTGCGCATCCGCGGCTTGACGAACAAAGAGATCGTCGAACGCATTCCCCGCGATACCGAAGTGATTGGCTTAGGATGTATGTTCACTTCTCACTGGGTGTATGTGCGCCAACTGATACAAGATATCCGCAAGGAATTTCCCGATGTTTTTTTACTCATGGGTGGAGAGCATGTGACCGGGTTTCCCGAGCTTTCCCTGGAGAACGCGCCTTTGGATGCGGTGGTTCTCGGCGAAGGAGAGGAGACCATCGTCGAATTGTTGAAACAGGTCGGGAGCGGCCAGGCGCTGGATGCAGTCGACGGAATCGCCTTCCGCGCGGAAGAGGGCGCCATCCGCGTGAATCCCCGGCGCCAGAGAATTGGGCACATCGACGCAATCCCCCGGCCGGCGTGGGATTTGTTCGACATCGAAAAATACAATGAGGTCAACCAACCGCATGGCGCCTCGCAGGGAAAATTCATGCCCATGCTGGCGACTCGCGGATGCCCGTTCTCCTGCACGTTCTGCACCAGTCCCAATATGTGGACGACGGAGTGGACGCCAAGAAATCACAAGCTGGTGGTCGACGAAATGCAGGACTATTACCAGAAGTATGGCGTCACCGATTTCCAGTTTGAGGATTTGACGGCGATTGTCAAAAAACAATGGATCGCCGATTTCTGCGATGAAATCATTGCGCGAGGGATGAAGATCACCTTTCAACTGCCATCGGGAACCCGCAGTGAAGGCATCGATTATGAAATCGCGAAGAAACTGAAAGCCGCCGGGTGTCATGAATTTGCCTTTGCCCCGGAGTCCGGCGATCCGAGAATTTTAAAAGCTATCAAGAAAAAAGTGCATTTGCCGACGATGTTTGAATCGGCCAAAGCCGCTCTTAAAGCCGGAATCAATGTGGGTTGCTTTTTTATCATTGGGTTTCCCGAAGACGATTATAAAAGTGTGATGCGAACCTACGCGGCCATTGTCAAATGCGGCATGATCGGGCTGACCAACGTCAACCTCAATGCCTATTCCCCACAGCCCAATACCGAATCGTTCAATCAACTGAGGCAAGACGGCGTGATTACCGAATTAAGCGATGAATACCTGATGAGTCTGTTCACCTTCCAGGATTTCGGCGCAAAGAAGACGTCCTACAACAAACATTTCAGCGATTGGGAATTGTCCTTTATGGTGATGTTTGGCGTGGGTTTGTTTTATGCGGTTTATTTTGTGCGCAAGCCGAAACGCATCGTGCAATTGTTCACCGATCTCTTTTCCCAATCTTCCAGCAACAAGAGCACGAAGATGGCGAAGTCCTTCATCAAGGACGCCTTCACCGTCATGAAGAATAAATTGATTCGCGTTGGCCCGTAATTTTCTCCTGCAAAAATTTATCCCACGCCGCGGTCAGTCCCACTTGCCAAGATACAACGCCGCCAAAAATATCACCATACCGATCCAAACGTTTCGCACCAGCTGTTGTCCATATTTGAAATGTTCGAATTCCTGAGGCGATTCTTTTTCCCGGTCAAAAAGCTGGTATTCAATGAACAGCCAGATGGGGGGAGCAATGGCCCAGCCGGCCAGAATGACTTCATGCGGGCAGGCATTGAAATGGGAGCGAACGGTATACAGCATGCCCGCCACGATCAGAGTGGGGCCCAGAATCTTTCGAATTTTTGCCTTGGTCCATTTCTTGGTTTGCAGGTCATCGGCCATTATTTTTTCTCCTGAAAAAATTCTATCTGCCCTTTTAAAGACAGGCAACGTGAGAGCTTCTATATGATATACTCCCGCAAATTAAAATCTCCTATTGGAAAATCAATACATCTTTTAAGGGATGAGTCCACTTCAGTTTTTTGATGTCATAGAATTATAAAACGACGATGGATGTTCTTTTAGAAAAAATTGCGGCACGGCGTGGCCGGGAACTAGGGAAAAGCCTGAAAGAGCAGGAAAAATTCCGTTCCCAGTATTGGAAGAAAAAGGACTACTTTCTCCCATACAGGTT
>JAJDBE010000053.1 GCA_029261515.1 Nitrospinaceae bacterium
GCGGAAGCTGTTTTTGCGAATCGGGATTATGAGCCTTACGCCAAAAAAAAGATGAAAACATTTTGCGCAGGTTGGGAAAAGAACGAACTGGTTTTTATCTTTTTAAAGACCAGGTCGTTTTTGAGTCCCCGGAAATTGAAACCCGCCAAAAGCAACCTTTCCGCGTTTTTACCCCGTACAAAAATGCCTGGATGGCCAATTTAAATTCCAGCCATTATATGGAGTTTTCTCCTCGCTGGAATAAACTCGCCTCCTTAAAAGAAATAAAAAGTCATTTGTGGAGTTGGGATCTTAAAAAGTTGGGGGGTTCAAGAAAGTCCCCTCTGGCTTGAGCCGGGCGAAAAAGCGGCGCGGAAACGCTTGAAGAATTTTGAACGTGGCATCAAGGATTATAATAAAACCCTGGATTATCCTGACTTAAAAAATAGCACTTCCGGACTTTCCGTCCATCTACGATTTGGAACCATCTCTATACGGCACCTTGTTCACTTTTCTCTAAAATATAATAACGAGGGTTCCCGTACCTGGCTTTCCGAACTCATCTGGCGGGATTTTTATCATACGATTCTTGACCGTTTTCCTTATGTGGCAACAGGTTCTTTTAGGCCGGAGTTTGACCGCATTCAATGGCCCGGAAAGAAAAAACACGTTAAACTTTGGCAAAAGGGCATGACAGGATATTCAATTGTGGACGCGGCCATGCGGCATTTTAACGCGACGGGATGGATGCATAACCGATTGCGCATGATCGTGGCTTCTTTTTTGACCAAGGATTTATTAATCATTGGAGAAAGGGTGAAGCCTGGTTCGCAAGAAAGCTTTTGGATTTTGATCTGGCCTCGAATAACGGCGGTTGGCAATGGTGCGCTTCCACGGGATGCGATGCATAATCTTATTTTGTATTTTTAATCCTGTCACCCAGTCGAAAAAATATGATCCAGAGGGAAATTTTATAAGAAAAAATATCCCAGAGCTGGCCGGGTTTTCAAGGAAGCGCATTCACTGGCCCCAATCTGCCAGTTTGGCGGAACAAAATTCAGCCCATTGTATTTTGGGAAAAGATTACCCAAGCCCATTGTCGATCATGCCTTGCAACGGGGAAAAGTTATGACCTTGTTTAAATCGGTCTGACAACTCCCCAGGCCAAAGGTACCGGGAACAATGAGAGGCGCCAGTTCTTTCCTAAAGTCTTCCGAGGGTGACAAGGTATTCCGCTTTTCTTCTTTGGTCAGATCCTTTGAAAATTTCGCTATAACAGCTCTTCATCTTCGCCGGTCGAATTTGCCTGGCCTCGGCCACCAGGCGGCCCAGGCTGTCATGTTTGACTTGAGTTAAAAGAGGGGGATCGAACCCCTGACCTCTTGAATGCCATTTTAGTGGCACTTTTTCCGCTATTCTCAAAAATGGAATTCGGAGAATCTTAAAAAACCTTTAATACTAATGAGTTAGAAATCTTTTTGGTCACTATAATTTTTCTTCCTCTCATCATTGGCGTGAAAGGCGGAGTTTTCTGCAAATTTTTTCCCATTGGTAAAGAATAAGAGGCAGGTTCATTTCTTCTGAAAACTGGAACAAAAAATTTGTGACACAAAGCTTGTCCCAATCAATTTTAATTTTTTATGGGCAATTTAAAATAGAAAGCACTCCCATAGCCTAACTTGCTTTTGACTCCCACCTCCCCGCCATGAAGATGGATGATTTTTTTAACGATCGCCAACCCCAACCCGGTGGATTTCTCCCCTCCGGTAGGTTTGGAACTTAGCGTTTGAAACTCACCAAATAATAATTTTTGATCCCCATCGGATAAACCGGGCCCTTCATCTTTTACTGAAAATTGAACATGGTCTTCCAGTTTCTCAGTGAGAATATGAATAGAAGTATTGAGTGGGGAAAATTTAATAGCATTTCCTATAAAATTGCCCATTACCTGAACGATTGCGTTTTCATCTATCGTGATTTTTGGGATTTCCACCAAATTCAGGTGGATTTTGATATTTTTTTTGTTGGCCAGAATTTGGTTTAATTCTGTTTGGGTCTTCGCCAATAAATTTAAATCATGAAGTTTGAGATCCAGTTCTATCTTTCCGCTTTCAATTTTAGAAATATCCAACAGGTTTTCTAAAAGGCTTCTCATATAGTTGCTGGCATCAAAAATTTTATTCAGGAATTCCCTTTGTTTGTCATTCAAGCCCCCTACGGTTTCCTCTTTTAAGACTTCGCTAAAAGACCGGATTAAATAAAGGGGATTCCGCAAGTCGTGGGAGGCGATGCCCAGAAACTTGTTTTTAGTTTCGTTTAATTCCTGCAGCTGTTTATTTTTTTCTTTAATCTCTTCTTCGGCCCACTTTATTTCCGTCAAATCTCTTTCTATCGCAGCAAAATGGGTGACCTCCCCCTTGTTATTTTTTAAAGGGATTATGTTGATATCAAGCCAGTATTTCTCCCCGGACTTTGAATAATTGACAATCGCGGTTCTTACGGCTTCTTGCTTATTAAGTGACTCTCTTATTTTCGCTTTGGCTTTGGGGTCAGAGTCGTGCCCTTGCAAAATCCTTGGGGTTTTCCCCAATACCTCTTTCAATGTATAGCCCGTTAAATCACTAAAAGCCTGATTCACATAAACAATTTTCGGGCCGGGTTCCTCTAAAGGGAATGCTTCTGTGACGATAACGATATCGTTTGTGAATTTGATAATATCTTCAAAAGAAAAGGTTTTTCCCATAACTTTCTTACTACGAAGCTGAATGCTTAAAAAGACGCTATTGGCGATTTATTGAGCAATGTGGATTGATTGATGACCCGCTGCCAGAAGTTTTGGCCTGGTTTTTTTAATTTGAATTTAGTGCTAAGGAAATGGCTTGTGAAACTTTCATTGGTTTAATTGTGTTAAAAATTTTTAGCGCTTTATCGTTTCTTACCAGGGTAGGGTTTTTAATGCTAAGAATAAGTTTTTTCCCCACCCTGGCATATAGTGGGGTCACCAAGGCCAGCCATAAACTCGATAGCCATGGCGTTAAAACTGGGACTGGAATTAAAAATCTTTTTAGAGACCGTTGCCGCGAATACTCTTCAATGAGATCTTTGTATGAAACCTGGTCCGGCCCCCCTATTTCAAAAATCTCGTTACCATCAATCTTTAAATCTATTGCCTGTGTTAAATAATCCAGCACATCCTTGGTACTGATCGGCTGAGCTTTAACGGAAACCCACTTGGGCATTATCATGACCGGCAATCTTTCAGAAAGCGCCTTGATCATTTCATAGGATAAGCTCCCTGCACCAAGGATGATGGAGGCTTGAAACTCAATCACCTGGATCCCTGAGCTTCTCAAAATGTGTCCCACTTGTTTGCGGCTTTGCAGATGAGGGGACAGCACCGTTTCTTCCGAACCCAGGGCACCCAGATAAATGATTCTCTTGATTCCATTTTCGACTGCGGCTCTGGCAA
>JAJDBE010000054.1 GCA_029261515.1 Nitrospinaceae bacterium
CACGACGACCCCATCGACGGCATGCCGTTTTTCCTGCAGCACAAAAAGATGTGCCCGGAGAACCTCGTCCACCCCCACGTCACCGTATTTCTGGCGGAAAAGAAATCCGGATAGAAACCTGATCGTGAATTGGTATATCAATCCTTCAAATATGTCTTAATATTTTTCAGAAATTCGTTTTGGGTTTTAGAATTTGGCTTTAATCTTTCCGCCCATCGCCGTCCAGGATGAATGACGTCCCAAGGCGAGGATTGTTGATTATATCTACCCTTTCCTGGATCATGATTTCCAAATCCGTCTATCAGTTGATTCCATAATGGTGAAAACATTTCAATTAATAAAGATTCGCCAAGAGGAATCCAAATATCATCCACCACCAGATAGCGACAAAAAAAATCTTCGATGCGTAAGTTTTTTGAATCACTGATAGTTTCAGCGTGTTCCGATAGCCTTTTAAAAAGAACCTTTCCTGTCGGAGCGCCCAAACCAAATCCGCCTTTTCTTGCTCCCGCCGGAACTGCCTTCCCAACATAAATTGGAGCCTGAAATTTCCCATCCTTATTCTTCCTTACCAGCGGCTTGTAAGCAGGAAAATCTCCAACATAGTAAAGAGCATAAATTCCAGCCCCGACAAAAGGTTCTGGAGGCAAATTAGAAACGGAACGGGCAAGCAAGGCGTCCGCCACGCTTACCCCAAGATTATTTTTATCAAGGGGATTATAGAGCGTCTCCTCTTTCAAGCTAATTTTTCCTCGCGTGAGCTTGCAATTTTTTCTTTATTTGCTTTGCAATTATTTCAGCCAACCTTACCGGAACAGCGTTACCCAATTGCCTCATAGTCTCCGTCCACGAACCCCGAAAGACATAATCATCTGGAAAATCTTGAAGCCTGGCGCATTCCCTAACCGTAAAGTAACGCACCTTTCCATCTGGAAAAACGATCATATTCTCTCCACCTGGGACGCCGTGGTCGCCGGCTTTCAAGGTTTTGGCCGGTTCGTCCAGTGGGCTTCCAGTATGTCCCTTGTAAATTCTGGCGCCTGGATTGAACCGATGATTCAAAACCCTGGGATTAGAATTTTTCTCTGGATTGGGCAAATCGGAAATTGCGTCGCGAACTGTTTTCCATGCCTCCCTATCCGGAATGAAAATTTGGGATTCTAAATTCCTAATTCTTGTTTCCAGCTTTGAAGGCGGGGAAGCTTTTCTTTTTTTGGAAAAACCATGACGTTCCCAATAATCATTTGTTAACCATTGCTCCTTAAGGAGAACGTCTTGAGAATGGGTAGGCTCTGGGAACGACCACTCCACGCCCAAATCCGATCTAAATCCGACGATAAAGACTCTCTCCCTTCGTTGTGGAACGCCATAGTCCGCCGCCTTTAAAAGCCGAAAAACTATTTGATAAGATAGTCCCTTATAATTTCCCTTTGTGTGCACTCGCTCAAGTCTGGACAGATGATCGGACCATTTCTCATCTCTTTTTCTCGTTAATTCCGGATAGGTTAGCTGTAGGAGAATATACTCAAAGTAATTTGCAAAGGAATTACGCAACAATCCCTTCACATTCTCAATAAGGATAACTTTGGGTCGTAATGCCCTTACCGCCCTAAAAACCTCCGGAAATAAATTTCTTTTATCTTCGTGACCTCGGTGCTTTCCACCAAGAGAAAATGGTTGACAGGGGGGACCGCCCGCCAACAAATCAATTTCGTTTGTTATAGATTGGAAGTTAAATTTTGATACATCCATCTGCCATAGAGGCCAATTTGCAAGGTCTTTAACGCCGCGCCGTTGATTATCACGTAGGGTTTTAATTGAATCCCCATCCCAATCAACAACTGCCTCATGCTTAAATCCCGCCCTGGATATTCCCAGCGCAAGTCCCCCGGCGCCCGTAAAGAGTTCCACCGACCTCATGTCAGGTCTCCAAATAATTTTTTAATCGATTGGACAATTTTTTCTCGTCTTTCAATTCGCATTCCCAAACAATAAAATAATCCCAACCCGATTTTCTTAATTTTCTTTGATTTCTCACATCCCTCTTCTTGTTTTCATTTAATTTTGGCGTCCAGAAATTTTTGTTTGTTTTGGGGAGACGGTATCTTCCGCAATTTTTGTGCAAATGCCAAAAACAACCGTGAATAAAAACCACTTTCCCTTTACTTTGAAAAATCATATCGGGAATTCCGGGCAATTCACGGGAGTGAAGACGATAACGAAAGCCCATTCCGTGCACCAACCTTCTGACAGCCATTTCGGGTTTCGTGTTCCTTGATCGAACACGGCTCATCCGCTCGCTTCTTTCAGTAGGAGAAAGGGTATCCATTTTGAGAGGGGGTTTTAGTTTAAAAATAAATTCTCTAGGAAATGAAAACTCAAAAACCCTGAAACTTATATATTTTTATATCATATTATTAAAAAAGTGTATTTAAAAATGGAGAGGCCTTCAAAGAGGTATTTTGGGAAGTAGAAAACTACGCTGTAACGTCGATATTCCTGTCGGGTGGTTTACGAAA
>JAJDBE010000055.1 GCA_029261515.1 Nitrospinaceae bacterium
CCATAGATCCACTTTGCCGTTGTCATCAGTGTCTCGTTCCACCCGGATCAATTTTTCTTCGCCGCTGTAAAACTGCCAGGTATCCATTCTTTTATTCTGGTCCTGATCAATCTCCACCTTGGATAGTTTTTCATCGCTTCCGTATATCTCCTTCCAATCGATCAAACCGTTGAACTGGCTCGATTTCTCGACTCGTATCAATTTTCCCGAATCAGAATAAATCTGGAAATGATCCATTTTCCCATCGTTGTTGCGATCGAACTCCACACGGACCACCTTTTTATTTTTCCCATAGAAATCCACCTGATCCACTTTGCCGTCTGCGTTGGAATCGTGTTCAATTTTTTCCACATCCCCATTTTCCGAGACATGCTGCCACTGGTCTGTTTTGCCGTCAAAATCCGAATCGATTTCGTTCACCTCGGCCAAACAAGGGAAAACGGCAATCAGTAGATACAAAAAAATAACGCTTGCAAAGAACCCGGTCACTATTAAGCTTGATCCTTTTTTTCTCGCCATTTTAAAACCTTGAAGTTAGTTAACAGTTTTTTAAGCTCTGTAAAAACTCATTCATTCAATTTAAATTTAAAAGGCAAAACAATTTCCAAGAAAGATTTGCCAATTTCATCGGGCAATTCGGAAAAAGGAGCCGCCCGCTTCACTGCCGCAAGAGCTTCTTGATCTAATTCGGGATAATTGGTTTTAGACACCAGTTCAATATCTTTTACGTCTCCATTTTTCAAGACAGTAAATTGAACCGTCACTTTTCCCTCTTGTCCGGATTTTCTCGCTGCTTCAGGATATTGTTTTGCGGCGGCAATCATCACTTGTAATTTCCCAAGGTATCCCTTTAATATCCCGGGATCAACCACAACCACCGGCACTTGCCGCGGACCAGGTAAATTTGCCGCCACGGTAGCCCTTGCCATGTAAATCTCTTGCGCTTTACCCGATAGGATACCGGATTTCAATCGGGGAGTCACCGGATTCATTTCCTTAAAATCCGCAGGGTTGAAATCCAATGGCCTGTCTTTTTTATAATTCACTGCGTTTACCAGACTTACATTCGAAGTATTAGCTGGTGCGGTCCTTTGAGCCTGGGGAAGGTCGCGCACAAGAGGTCTTAAATTTCTTCGAATTGCTTTACTCGCCATTGATGGTTCCGCCGAAACAGCGGCAGCGGCCATAGGTTTAGAATTTGAAAATGAGCGAGCAAAGCCGGCAGTGCTCTTACGAAAGCGTCCTGACTTCCCCAAGGGTTGTGGGGAAGAGAGCACGTTTTCCACCGGTCTTGGCAACGGTGAAAAGTCTGCCGGCTTTGCTTTTTTCGCTCTGGAGGTTTCGACTTTTACAACAGGGTTTTGCCGGGTCTCCTGCCTTTTGATTTTACGCGCAATCGGATTTAAAGCAGGCACTGAAATATTTGTTTGCACATGCTGATAAGTTTTTACTGAGGATTGCGTTAACGGTGGATTCGCCTTCGGTTTTTCCCGAATTCTACTGGGCACAGGCGGCACTGCGATCGTCTTGTTTATCATTTTTTTCGCTGGGGAAAAAGCCGGAGTTTCCTTCATTTTTACTGCAATCACCTCTTTGGCTTTTTTAATTTTTTTCTCTTTAATCTTAATTATTTTTTCAGGCACAGGCTGTCTTTTCACCATTTCAATTTTGAATTTTTGCGGCACCGGTCGAGGATCGGATTTTTTCGGCGTGAGAAGGGTCCCATACAGTAAAACCAAAAAAAAGTGCAGGCAAAAAGATCCAATCAACGTGTACGCGATCGGCGCTTCAACTAAAGGCAATGTCTTCACCCTATTTTCCATACCAGGCCGCCTAAGAGATAGGTTCGGTGGCAAGAATGAAATCCGTGGCTCCCGCCTGCCTTGCGATATCGATTATTTCACCAATCTGCTCAAAGTTGATTTGCTTGTCGCCTTCGATGGTCACCACCTTGTTTGCACGGTTTGCCAATGCCCCGCCTAATTTCGCCAACAGATTTTGCGAATGGATTTCCTGCCGGTCGAGTTGCAACTGACCATTTTCAGCCACGCTAATGACAATATTTTTCTTTTCATTTTTTTTTGAAGATTCGGCATTCGGCAAGTTGATTGCACTTCCCTGCTTGATAGCCGTGGAAGTCAGCAAAAAGAAAATCAGCAAAAGAAAGACGATATTGATCATGGGCGCGAGATCGAGCCTAAAAAATTCTTTTTCTTTTGAATCGCTCCTAAGCTTAATCATTTTCTGCCCCATGATTGGATGAAAAAATTTCCATTCACCTACCGAATAATTGAAAAACTTTCCGCCCCGGCTTTTTTGGCTAGATCCAGAACGCGAACAAATACGTCGTAGGGGACTTTATTGTGTATGTCGACCACCAGACTCTTATCTTTCTTGTGAGTCAATTTACTTTTCAGTTCCCCGGCGATGGAATCGATGGCAAAAATTTTATTTTGCAATTTTAAAGACCCATCCTGATTCACGAACAACGTTAAAGGAGTCTCCAGGCTTTCCGCGCCGGCGCTTTCGCCTGGGAGGTTGATGTCGATCCCCTGCCCCTGCACGGAAAATGTCAGCATAAAAAAGATCAGCAACAGGAAAACCACGTCGATTAGAGGCGTGATATCCAATCGGTAACGCTTTTTTCTTTTTTTAATCAAGTCCATTTTGAGCACTCCAAGAGAATCCTTCTGCCGCCTGTGGCGGTTTAAGCTTCAACCAATTCATTTTCCCAATCGTTTGGCAGGCTTCCCACTTCCCTTTCATCCGAGAAATGATGGATCAGCATGCGTCCGCATTTTTCCAGACAAAATGCGATGCTCTCGGAGCGACGATTAAAAAAGTGGAACATGACCATCGTGGGAATGGCAACGGATAATCCTGCGGCGGTGGTGAGTAACGCTTCCCAGATGCCCCCTGCCAATAAGCTCGGGTCCACAATCCCTTTGTGCTCGGCGACCTTATTGAAGGCCTGAACCATCCCAATCACCGTGCCCAAGAGCCCCAGAAGCGGCGTTATGCTGGCGATCACTTCCAGACCGCGAATGTACTTGTTCTGTTTGTTAATTTCCTCTTGTCCCACCTCAGCCAACCGTTCTTCCATTTTCCATTTTGGTAAATTTCTTATTTGCAAACCTTCACCGATCATCCGCTTAACAGAGTCTTTTGAATCCTGGCAATAATTCAATTTCTCTAAAGAACTGTTACTTGTTAACGCCTCCTTGAATTCAGCGAGAGTTCTTTCAGAGTCCTCCTGGCTCGCACGAATAAAAAATAGCCTCTCAATGACGATGGCCAATGCAATGACCGAGCATAAAAGGATGGGAATCATGATGAATCCCCCCTTGCCAATCAAACTGAAGGTAGATTGAATAAAGTCGAACATTTTGGGCTCCTTGCTTTTTATTTCTCAGCTTTTGCTGAGAAATTTTTTCAATCAAAAGATAAACTGACAGGTGGTTCTAAAAATTATTCACAATAATTTCTCCGCCCGAAATAACAAGGTCGGGATACTCCAAAAGTTTGAAATTATGTGTTGGGTCGCCTTTGACCGCGATCATATCGGCAGGCGCGCCAGGCTGTAAGGTTCCGAGAAGCGGCAAATTCAAATGCCGGCCTGCATTCGCCGTCGCGGCACACCAAGCGTCAATTGGTTGCATTCCTGCCATTTGCACCAACGAGATAAGCTCTTGTGCATCAATCCCCCAGGGAATGTCCGGATGAGCAATTTCAGCACCGTACAAAAACTCACCGCCTAATGACTTCCAAATAGTTGAGTTGTGTGCGACACCTGAACATTTCGATAACGTGTCGAGTGTGCTGACAATTTTCACATGCTGCGCCACCGCTTTTTTCAGCAACGTTTCGGGGATAACATTACAGGGCACGTGCGCCCATTCATCGATATCTGAATTGATGGCTATCTGCACTCCTTTTTCTTCTGCAACGTGTGCGGTGACCTTGCGGTTATGTTTATGTGCTTCATCCACAATGGCTTTTACAATATTTTCCGGCAATAGCGGCCACGCTTGTTTTAAGCTTGTCCCGTCGTGCGCAGGCGGGTGCCTCTGTTCTTTATCCGCTTGACCTGCATGATTATGGGAATGAGTATGCGAAGAAGACCAGGGCGCACCCACCTCTCCTCCAGGTTCCAGGGCAACCTTGATGACGACAGCTCCGCCGCTAACAAGTTTGCGAACCGTCTTTCGCGCTTCTTCTGCAGTGGAAACAGCGATTGCGATATTTGCAGCCCCCATGTTTGGAATGGGGTAGCCCTTGGGTGCCGTAATAATCGGCCCGGAAGTGAGCACCCGCAAGCTTCCTTTGCCGCCATAGGGTTGGTGAACAGGACCACCTAAGTCACGAACGGTTGTGATTCCATGTTTCAGGATGGTATCAGCAGGTATATTTTGAAAAGAGAGGTGAGCGTGCAGTTCGATGAAACCAGGCAATAAGGTCGCATCGCCCAAATCAATCACCTTCACATTTTCTTTCTTTAGCGATTCACGGGAATCGACTCTTACAACTTTCCCATTTTTCACCAATACTGCGGCGTCTGTTCTAATACTCTTGCCATCGAAGACGCGAGCGGCTTGAAGCAGAATGGCTTCGGCTGCCGCTCCTTGAGCGGCCACAAGGGAATGGATCGAAACTGCCAGAGTCAAAAATAGAACGAGGCTAAATTTCCCCATTCGCCGCAAAAATATTCTTAATTTGATATATTTCATCACTTTCAATTTTCTCTATCCCAACGAATCAAAATACAAATATCAGGAAGACCGGGTTGTATTTGGGGTCTCGCAACCATCTTTGGAGGTATTGGGAGTGTTTTTTGACTACGAGAAATAAAACCGGGCCCCCTGATATTCAAAAAAATTTTATCCTTTCATGTGAACAGTTAACTCTTTTTCAACCTTCCCCGGCAAAGAACGGCTCTCTGCCCATTGTCGGATAGCTCCGTCCAGGTGGCATACACCCGTCCTCCGGTTCCGGAAAAAAGCAAAGGATAAGACACGCTGTCGCCGAGGAACGGGATTCTTTCAGGTGCAGACGGCTTGCCGGTTTCCGAGACCTTCATCAGCCAGGGGCTGATATTTCCCCAGCCATCCTCAACGTTGGCTTGCCGCCCCTGAAAAATAACCCAGGCCTCATTGCCGATCATTTGAATGCCGGGATGATTGGCGTCGAGCACGTCTTGCTGAATCTCACCAAGGTATTGAAAGCTCTTGCCCGCATCAGACGATATCGCCGCCCGCAAGCTGGATTTGTTATCCGCGCCGCTATACCAAATCACGAATAATTTTCCGTTGGCATAGCCCATCGCCGGACCCGAATGCGCACAACCGTTGATCTTCCAGCCTTCCTGCGTGACCCGCACTTTTTCGGACCACGTTTCGCCCTTGTCTTCGGAGCTGGCCACGACGATGATGCGGTTGTGGCCTTCATAAACGTGCCGCCAGGAAATAAACACCTTGCCCGCATCATCGAACGCAATCGCCGGACGGCAGCAGGGGCAGATGGCTCCCGAGACTTTTATATTTTTTCCAAAAGACTCGCCCCGATCGGTGGATTTCGCAATATAAAGCGAGCCGGTTCCGGGAGGATTGGTTTTTTTGTCGCGGCCATCCAACCAGGCGACATAAATCGTTCCATCCGGCGCCACCTCCATCGCTTGAAAAGAATGATAGCCTTCACCCTGGTCATCGTTCACTGTTACCGCAGGAGTGAAACTTCTGCCGAAGGTCATGGAGCGGGCAAATTTGAGATCATTCCCGCCTTGCCAGAATGCGTACATTTCGATCCCCGGTCCTTTCCGAAGCAAAGGTCCGTTTTCGCCATGAGCGCTGACTTCGCCTGGTACTTTGTTGATGGCGTAGGGTTTTGAAAACGTATCGCCCACATTGTGAGAACTGAAATAAAAAAGGTCCTGCCCGCCTTTTTCCTGATGCGCGGCATAAATAAAATTCATGCCTTCCGAGGTTTTCAGTGAAAGTTGAAGTCCATTGCCATGACCCACTACACGAGGCGTGGACTCCCAGTTCACCAACCGTTGTTTTTTTTCAGCATCAGCATTGGCTGCCATACTCCCGGATTTCAAAGGCGATGGATTATGAACAGACCCGGCGCAGGAAACACTAAAAACCAGCAAGGACAAGCCGATGCTTAAATTAACGTTTCTATTTTTCAACACAACGCCTTCCTCCTCATTGATTGGGATGAATAATATTTATGCGCTGACCTTCTCATTGAATTTAGAACCTCAGCGTCACGCCGCCAAAAAACCGCCTGCCATCGCCGGGATAAAAAAGCGCCGAAGCCGGTGTCGCGGTGACTGCCGTCGAAAAGTTTGAAATGTACTCGGTGTCCAGCAGATTACGCCCGGTAACGAACAGGCTGAAGTTTGGGTTCACCTCATAACCCGCGCCAAAGCCCATCAAGGCATAACCCGGCGCGGAAAAAGTGTTGCTGAAGTCCACATCGGCTTCACTCACCACATCCGCATTCACAGCAACAAACCACACCTCCTGATGGTCATAGCGCAGTTCCGTCCGGTACACATGCGGCGGTACACCGGGAATCCGGTTGTTGCCGAATTGTGCATCGCCAGCAAAATAAAAATCGCTGTAGGTGTAGACGTTGTTCCACTTCAGGCTATCTCCGCCCGACACAAGGTTCCGTGCCAGCACAATTCCAAGCCCCGCTTCCACACCCTGGTGAATGGTTTCGTCGGCATTGAACCCGGTCGCCGGAATGCCGGCGCCTGTGGTGAACTTTAAAATTTCATCCTTCAGCCAGGCGCGATAATAGACCAGTTCCCAATTGACGATTCCCTCTTGGCCACGGGTTCCAACTTCAAAGGTCCAGGCTTTTTGCGCTCTCAGATCGATAAAACCCGCCGTGCCTCCCTGGGTCAAATCGCTGAAATCGGGCGGCTCGAAACTTTTCGTGACATTGGCAAAAAACTGCAGGGTTTTGGTATGGTCGTACAGGACGCCCACTCTGGGGTTAAAAGATTCGAAGGTATCGCTAGCGGGTCCGCCGCCGGGTGCGCCGGAGGAAAGTTTCTCGTCCACTTCCCGGCGCGACCAGACCACCTGGCCGCCTGTGATCAACGCCAGTTTGGGGGTCACAAAAAACTGGTTTTCTCCATACACCACTACGTTGTAGGCGGATTGATCGCTATCCGTAGTCAAGGCGCCGCGTTGACCCCCCTCGTTGACGAACACGGCGGCATCTGTTTCGCCAAAGTGACTGGTGACCCCCATGCGAAAACGGTTCAAAAAATTCCCAATGGTATAAGTCCCAGCCCCTTGCGCAAAGACGCCGTAGTTGTAGCTGTCCTGATCGATGACACCGACAAAGCTGGTGATGGGATGGAACAGGGATTTGCCCGTAAAGAATGCGCCGACATCAACTTTGTTTCCGCCGCCAAGATCAAAGGTCGTTTTATTAGCCACGCGGACTGAATCGATATCGCGGTGTTCATCGTTCGTGATGACAGAGGCTCTCACGGCTTTCGGGTCGTTCAGCGCAGAGGATCGGGTCACCGTTCCCGGCAATTCAAGATTTATCGTGTTCGCGGAAAAATAAAAACGGGTTTCGGCGGTTTCCGAGAGTTTCACTCCCAGATTCGAATTGAACTTGATATTTTCCTGATTCGCATGGTCGCGAAATCCGTTGCTCGTCAATCCCGTAATACTGAGAAATAAATCGGAATTTTCAAACACCAGACCGGATTGAATGTTGGCCCGGTAAGTGTCATCGGACCCTGCTTCCAGGCGAAGTTGATGGCCCGTGTGGCTTTGCCCGGTTTTGGTGATCATGTTGAGCGAACCGCCAATGGAAGTGCCGCCATATTGCAGGGCGTTACCGCCTCTGAAGACCTCAATGCGCTGGAGCGTTAGGTTGTCGATTTCCTGAAAATCGCCGCTGCTGTCCGCCGAGTTAAAGGGAACCCCGTCCTGAAAGGCCGCCAGCCCTTTTTGGTGGAAACTGCGTTCAATTCCGGAACCGCGGATCGAAATACGCACTTCCTCGGCAAAACGTTTGGTCGCATAAACTCCGGGGACAAAGGAGAGTGTGTCCTCAAAATTCTGAGCGAAATCTTTTTCAAAGGCTTTGCTATCGACCACCGCCGCCCCACCAGGGGTGCGTTGGATGAATTCCGCCGCTTCGACGTTGCTTGGAACCGTCAACGTTCCCGTTGTCGCCTCGAAGGTTCCGATTGCGGTTCCGGTTGTCGCCGTTTCTTTAATCTTGGCTTTCGGCGCTTCAATGAGGACTTCCGGCAACACGTTTTTATTATCTTCCTCTGCCGCAAGCACAGGCGGGACCAGCGCAAAACTCACCAGAGCAAAAAACGGGTACGCTCTTAAAAATAATTTCTTTCCGCAAAACATTACAATACTCCTAACTTTCTTTTTATTGCCCGGCGCAATAAACTTTATTTATTAAAGATAATTTCGGAACGACTTCCTCTCTGAGCTAAGGAAGAAGCGAAACTCCAACAACATCATTTGGCAATGCGTTAAAAGAGAACACACTTGGAAAGCCAATTTAAGTGAGACTTGCGTTCCTTAAATCGAACCTCCTCAAAAAGCAGGGAAGGCAGGGGTTAACCAACCAAGACGCAGACAAACCAAATGAATGTATGGGAATAAATAAAAAAGAACCGTTAGGACAATCGGGGAGGTGGGTCAATCAGGTCGAGCATCAACGAATATTGCAGGGAAGACATTAGAAAAGACCACTGCACTTCTTTTACTGCAAAGAAGAAGTCGGAGTCGGAATTGCTTGAATTATTTTTAGACGATTGAAAATTGACCGAAGCGCCAGCGGAACCCGGCGGACAATCGCGCTTGATACAGATTTCTTTCTCGTCTGACGGTTTGTTCTTGTGGTGCGGGCAAGGTAAATTATTTAAGTGAAAATAACAAACTTCAGACTTTTTCTGATGGTGATGCTTTTGCCCTTCAGAGACCGCAAAGGGCGAGGCGCCTTGAGACGCCGAAACGGGTTTATGCTTGTGAGCAGAGGGTCCACTTTTGTGCAAAGAATCCGCTGCCGATAGGGAGGATAAGATCAAGACCCACCCCAGAACCAGGATCAGGATTCCCATAAGCTTATGCAAGCCTGAGTCCGGCGCGGTCATCTTAAAATCCAATTTCCCCTCAATACTTCGCATCATCAATCTCATTAACTAAAAGGGATGTCCAAAAAATTCAGCTGATTTACCCTAAGGAATACCTCGAGATTATTCATAATCCGCTTGCCTTGTCAAGCCCTAATGAAAAGGAGGGACACCCGATATCCAACTGAACAAATGGGTTTTGCCCATTCATGCTCCGTTCGGGCACCCTGCGCGGCACTTTTAAACAAGCCAGCGGCATCTTGTTTGACCTGAGTTGCTGGATTAAAATTTAACCGGCTGCAAGGGGCAGCATTTCCCCGCATTGTCTCTCCACAGATTTAGGGTCGGAAAAAAAATCCTTGCGCAACTGGATGGCCATTTCATCAATGAAAACATCCTCTTCGTTCTTCTCTATAGCTGCCAATGTTCCCTTTGCGATTTCCGCCGGAGAACCTTTTTCCATATGAATATCTTTTGCCATATCGGTTTCTATGGGACCGGGGAACACGCCAATAACCGATGTCCCCTGTGAAGTCAATTCCGCCCGCACACCCTGAGTCAAAGAATAAAGCGCCGCCTTCGAGGCACTGTAAGATCCCAAAAGAGGGAAATTCACAAGACTGGCTACGGAGAGTATATTGACGATGGCTCCGCCGCCATTATTTTTGAGAACCGGTGCGAAAGCCCGAATCATGGCTAAGGTGGCAAAATAATTGACTTCCATCTCCTGACGCGCCGAATCCAGATCATCGGCTGCAATCAGTCCGCTGTAGTTGGCTATCCCTGCGTTGTTGATGAGCAAATTGACATCCCCGGCTTTTTGAACTGCCGAGTTTATATGATCCTGATTCGTTATATCTATTGGTACCAGTTCAACGTTTCCTTTGAGTCCTTGCAGGTAATTCGCACTCCCCCTTTTAAACGCATCGATATCGCGCATGCCTGCATACACTTTTTTTGCTCCACTTCCGGCTAAAGCCGTGACGATGGCCTGGCCGATGCCCCTGTTCGTTCCCGTTACAAATGCGATTGAATTTTTGATTTTCACCCTCGTCTCCTTGAGAATTAATTTTCGGTTGCTATTTTTTTCCGATCTGCCATTTCCCTTAGAGTTTCCAAAGAGACAGGTTCTCCGCCGACTCCCCACTCGCCGGATGGAACATCTTCAATGATGACCCAGGTAACCGGGCGAATGCCTTCGCCTTCCACGGACACAATGGCGTCGGTGACCTTTTTGATGATTTCCTGCTTTTGTTCGAGTGTTAGATATCCGCTAATTCCTTTGATTTGAGCCAGTGGCATGACGTATCTCCTTTTCGAGAAAGTTTGAAATCAAAACACCCTGTTTAAAATGAACGTTCTGAAATAGACTAAATTTTTTTATCTAGTTTTTTACAGCAGATAAAGCGACATGGGTCAGTTTCCTGAGCATCTTTTTATTCTTGTTACTTCTTCCCAGATTCATCAATCCCCTTAAAAAACAGCCGAGATAACCTGCCAGAACCTTACAGTCCTTGTCCCTGCCGATTTCTCCATTTTTTTGTGCGGCTTTCAAGCAATCATAAATCCGGGTTTCATTGGCAATGAGGATGGACTGAATTCTGTCATTGATCTTAGCGCTGACGATTTGTTGTTCCGTGACCAGATTCACGATAAGGCAACCGTGGCAATTGCCTGATGCGGCATACTCCACCCTTTTTTTAAAAAAAGCTTCAATATTGTTCAGCCCAAGCGGCTGTCTCGTAAGAATTTTCCCGAGTTCTTTAGTGATCTCATTGACGTAATAGTCCAGACACGCCAGAAACAACCCTTCCTTATCGCCAAATTCACTGTACATGCTGTGCTTATTGAGAAGGGTCTGCTGCACCAGTTCATTCATTGAAGTGCCTTCAAATCCTTTTTCCCAAAACAGCTCTGTTGCCGTTTTCAGAACTTCTTCTCTGCAATATTCTCTCGGCCTGTTCATAATTTTTCACTCTCCTGGCTCGATATTAAACCGATCGTTCTGAAATGTCAAGAAATTTTCTATGCCAAATTTACTGAACCGTGAGTGAAGAAATTCGAACCAATTATTTGAAATCCTAGAGAATTGGAACACGTCTACCAAGGTTTCCTCCTGCGATGGCCTGAAAGCGAAGAATTCCCCTCAATTTCCTAGGAATCAGATAACTTTGAAAAACCCTTCCTTAATTAGAAAAACTCCAATGAGCTAAAGCTTTCAATTAGATACACCGTTATTACTTTCTTCAATCAACATTTTAACGCTTCATAACCCGGCTCCATTGGATTTTTTGAGCCTGGAGAAGTGTGTACGACAATCCCTACGAAAGGCGAAGCATATTGCTCTTCGCCAACACCGTTGGGATAAATTTTTGTTGCTCGAAAAAACTAGCTGAACTTTTTTGGTGAGGGGACGGTTGGATAAATCGTCCTCTTTGGCATTCATTTCAGAATTTTCAATCATCTGCGAGGTGTGACAAAAATTTTTTTGTGAATAAAAAATTAACCATCAATCAGAAAAATTTTAAAGAAATCAAATTCAAATCCGGCTCGACAAAAAATATTTTGCTAAAGGAACCTTCGATTTATTTCAGTTGTAACTTCAATCATTGAAAGGTGTATATAGATTTACATTAACCATACGTTAAAATTATAAGTGCTTTAAATACAACGGTTTAAGACATTTGGTGGCATTGATGTTGCTCCTTTCTGCAATACATTTTCAATAAACCCAAACATTATTTCTATTAATCATTCTTAGATCCCATGTCCTATTCGCAAACAAATGGCAGATCACTTTAGAAGGAAACCACATGTCAAATACAAAAGAATTTTTATACAGTTCTATCGACTTTTCGTACAAAACCCTCAAAGCCACCCAAATCGTTTTTTTGGGTTGTATCGGCTTTTCGGTGTTGATCAATTTCCTTTCTCAGGACACCGCCTTTGCCCAAAAAGTTATTGGCGATGGGCTTTTGGTTGCTCCCATAGAAGTCAATTTGGGCGGGCGCAATCGGTCAGGGGTGATAACGGTCAGAAATCAGGCATCGGAGCGCACCACCTATCGTTTGTCAGTTGTGAATCCTTTGGCAACGGATGAGGGAACAGACGCTTCCGATTGGATTCGATTCAGCCCGCGCCGTGTCGTATTGAATCCGGGAGAAACGCAAGTGGTGAGGGTTCTCGTCAGAAAACCTGCAGATGCTAAAAAGGGGAAATACATTGCCCGCTTGTTAGTCCAGGCCATTCCTCCAACTCCCAAACCCGTAAAAGATGAAAAACCTCCGGAAAATGTTTCCGTGAGTTTGGTCATTGTTTATGGCGTGACGATTCCCATCCGTATTGATCATCAGTCCTGAAGTCGAACCGGATGACAAGTTCAGATCTTCAGGCAGTCACTAAATGTCTTCTCGCGGCGGTGGGGATCGTATTTTTCAGCCAATATTTTTTAATGAGCGCACCCGCCCCAGTCTTTGCTGAAGAAACGCTTTTTATCTCAGTGACGCTCAAAGGACAACCTCTGACTGATTTCATCGAAGCCACGGAAAAAGAGGGTGAGGTATTTGTCCGGACCAGGGAAATCGCTAACTTAACTGAAAGTCAGGTTTTGGAAACGGCAGAGGAATTTTTAACGATTAAAGAATTGGATAAAATTTTCCCGGCAGAATTTTCTTTCTCCTTTAGGTCTCTGGAACTGTCAATTGAAGGTAGCGGAAAACTGCCCATTGAACAACGATGGGAACGGGAGCATCGGCACAAGTATCTTGCCGGGGGTTCTATCGAGGACCTGCCAGAAGTTCCTATTCGATACGGGTTGTTCGGCCTGCCCTATTTTGATGTGTCCTCTACCTACAATAACCAGGGTGAAAACCGTTTTACTTATTCGATCCTCGGCAGTGCCGAGGGTCTGCACGGCACAACGAGATTGAATCTGATAGGCCTTGATGAAGAGCTGGATGCTTTGCGAGTCTCCTGGGAACGGGTGGAGCCGCTTTGGACGGTCAAACTGGGAGATGTTTTTTCAAAACCCATTGACCTGATCGCACGCGGCAATACCGGTCGGGGCTTTCTGCTGTCGACCTTTCCTGTTGATAGAGGATCGAATTTCACCACCGAAACCATTGAGGGTGATCTTCAGCCTGGGTGGACAGTCGAGCTGTACCGAGAGGGGTCGTTGCTGGACTTTAAAGAGAATAACGGCACAGGCCGTTTTAATTTCGAGAATGTCCCCCTTGTCACTGGAGACAACCAAATCACCTTGAAGTTTTTTGGCCCTCAGGGACAGGTTCGGGAAACCACCCGGCGCGTTCGCATAGGGGCCCAAATGGCTCCCCCTGGCAAGCTGTGGTCCAACCTGAGTTTTATTCAGCAAGGTGAAACTCTATTCCTGGAAGAAAAAAATATTGGCGAAAATGAGTCTCAGGGCCTGCGGATTGCCGGGGAAGGATATCTGGGAATCAACAAACAACTCACACTCGCAAGTTCCCTGACTTCCTTAAAAATTTCCGACGAAAGAAGAAAGCATTTTATGAAAGTCGGCTTGCGAGGCGCCTATTTTGCGGCCTCCGAAACATTCGATTTGATCGCGGATAACGAAGGAGGCAAAGGGGTGCGCTTTGGCATTCAACGCGAATGGCTGGGCACAGGAATCCAATACACCCATGTGAACTTTTTTGATTTGGAAACCGACCGTGAACAAAACCTCAACCAGCGTGACACTCTCCGCATGAATGGGCAGGCTGGAAGAGTGTTCTATGAAATCAGCGCCGACCGGGAAATCAATACTTCCGGAATCCTTCGATATGAGTTGTTGGGGCGTGTGTCCACAAACGTGCAGGGCATCCAAACGACAAACCAGTTACGAGCAAACATCAATGATTCGGAAACTCTACGGGGCAGCTTTCTGGTCTCCGGGCAATTACTGAATAACCTCACTTTAAGAAGCACTGTGGACTATGCGGTTTGGCCCACAGAGGAGATCGAAAAAATATCCGGCAATTTGGATTATCAGTTCAACCGGGATTTTCGCTACCGGCTGGCTGCCAGTAAAGCAATGACCGGGGGAAATGAATATTCCGTGAGCGCAGGCGCATTTCTGAATTTAGAAAAAGCGGCTGTTGGTTTGACCAGCAGCTATTCGACGCAAGAAGATTTTCAAGTGATCGCATCAGTCACATTTTCGTTTTCTCCCAACGCTTCAGGGAATTACCAGGTCAATAGAAATTCATTGAGCAATGTCGGGCAAGTGGATGTCCGCGTATTTCTCGACAAAAATAATGACGGACGGTTCAACGAAAACGACGAGCCGCTTGAAGGCGTTCAACTGGTGCGGGGAGGCGGCCAGCCAACCAATAAAAATGGCGTCGCCTCCATGAAACGTCCGCCTCACAGAATCGTGAATGTTGCAGTCGATGAAAACTCACTTGCAGACCCCTTCATGGTCGCCGGCCCACCTGTGCTGGTTCGCCCAAGACCCAGCCACCGGTTGTTTGTGGAAATTCCGGTCTGGGAAACTGGGGAAATAGAAGCGACCGTCGAACCGGGTTCTTTAGTCGAATTGATCCAAAACAACAAATTCATGAACAGCCGGTACGCAGATTATGACGGCTTAGTCGTGTTCGAAAAAGTGCCCTACGGTGCTTATTCCGTGCGGTCAGGGGATCGTGCGGCAAAAATTTCCATTCACCGGGACCATGCTATTGGTTCTGTTCAATGGAAAAAGAGTCTTTAACCTCAATGAGGAGACATGTTGCATGAGATTAAAAAAAATTGTTTTGTGTATGGTGTTGGCTTCTTTCATCGCAATGTTTGGGGTTGGAAAATCGGCACACGCAGTCAGTTTGAACGTTGATGCCGATGTCCAGCAGGTTCTAACGGTAACATCCGTAACCCCTCTGGCTTTCGGTACCTTTGCAACGACCGCCGCGGCGGGAACGGTTACTTTCAATGCGGGTGGAACCATCTCCGGAAGCGGCTCCATCACTTTGCTCGGCAGTGAAGTCGGCGGAGTCGTCAGTATCAACGCTCCAGCCGTTGGGACCGCAACCATCACCACGGTAGGAACCAACCTCACCGGCCCCGGCACGGCCATGCCTTTGACAGCAAATTGTCTGGGAATTGGGGGTTCTCTGGGAACAAATAATGGCGATTGTACGTTCACCACCACTGTCGGGACGCAAAACATCGACGTAGGAGGTGTTCTGACAGTCAACGCCAGTCAGTTGGCCGGAAATTATACGGGGACAATAACCGTCACCGCTAATTTTCAATAATCTGATTTAGCTGTCACCGGGGTTTGAAATTTATCGAGCCCCGGTGGCGCTTTTAGTTACAGGACGGGCATTTTCCGTTCAGGATCAATTCTCTATCAAAAGAGGCGAGAGTCATGTCACCTCAAAAAAAAGTTCAAGAATATTTGCGCCTGTTTTCTATGGTTAAAGTATTGGATGCAAAATCAATCCCTTTGCTTTTTTTCGTCATAGTGGCGCTCGCGACCTCTGTTCAGGCCGCGCCTCTTCCTGTCACCGTAGTCGATACACTTGATTTTGGTCTGCTTGCGCCAGGGACCAATGGCGGCACGGTATCTTTCCCAGCAAATGGAAGTATTAGCGGCACAGGCAATGTTACCTTACTTGGAGGTGAACAGAAGGGAGTAGTGACGATTCAAGCCACCCAGGGTCAAACAGTCCGGGTACAAGTGAGGAACGGCACGGTAAATGGTCCGCAAAGCGCATCAATGCGATTTACCGGAAGTTGTATCGGACCTGGAGGTGTTTTAGGCATACGGCGGTGTACATTCATTGCAACAGGAGGGGTCGATGTTGTCTTTATTGGCGCCGTCTTAACGGTGGGCTCCAATGCGACCCAGGATGGCGGTCATTATTCCGGGACCACCAGAGTCACGGCGAGGAGCCGCTAGATTTGACTTTGAGCTTGAGAGGAAAGAATCCTGATTCTTCCCTCTGATTGAAACGCGAAACGAAGCGAAATTCTCGGTATGAAAATTTTGCTAAATCCGAACAAATATTTTTTCACTGGACGGTTCACTCGATCAGGACGACTTCTATGATTTCATTGTTCTTTTGGAATATCCTGCCGCAAGCGTAGAAGTTAAATACGCGAATTTTCAAAACACGGTGGAAAGCTCGTCCGGTTTTTTGGTATGCTGTCAAATAGAAGAAGCAAAATGCTTTTCCGAGACCACCTGATCACTAGAGGGGCGATTCATGCTGTTAAAACTTCGCTATGACAGTGCCCAAGTTAATCGTCAAACAATCGCTTGCCCCCAAACACAACACCCCGCGGCAATAATGAAAACAACCAAACAGATATTACTGGCAGTTCTGATTCTTTTCCTATTCCTTGCTTCCGGATGTTCCAAAAACCTTTTTCAACACGGTGATCCTGAATCCGATCCCAGGTTTTTGGGGACGGTAAATGACCTCGACGGCATCGAGGAAGGGTTCGATACGGCAGACTCTTCCTCCGGCTCGGGCGGGAAACCTGAGTCCGGTCAAAGTCTGGACGCTACAGATGAAGGAATACCGGGCGGTGGCTCCGGATCTTTCAAGGAAGAAAAAGTGAGCGAAGTCGACCCTTCCCTTAGCCTGCATGAGCAACCCGCCTCCCCCAGGGATTTCGGTTCCGCGGAACAGGGAATGCCGGGCGATGGCTCCACCGGGTCTTTCAGCGCCGATGCTTTTGATGGCGATCGTGGTGGACAAGGAGACGGATTCGCCGCTGATGACAGTGGCGCGAGTCCGGAACCCGGTTCTGGTTTCATCAGGGAGGAAAGTGTTGGCGAAGAGGATATTTTTTCTGGCCTGCCTGAACAATCCGCCTCTCCCAGGGATTTCGGTTCTGCAGAACAGGGAATGCCGGGCGACGGTTCCACCGGGTCTTTCAGCGCCGATGCTTTTGATGGCGATCGTGGAGGACAAGGAAACGGATTCGCCGCTGATGACAGTGGCGCGAGTCCGGAACCCTTCCTGACCCAGCCGGGGGAGGATCAAGTCGCTTCTCTGCCGCAAGAGGAAGATGCCCTCCGGTTGATGCCTTTCCGTTCCTCCAACGGTCTGCAGAACATTCATTTCGCTTTCGATAAATACGACTTGGACGATAATTCAAGAGCGATTCTGCAGAAAAATGTGGCTTACCTGAAGTCTTATTCGAAGATCAAGATTGAAATCCAGGGACATTGCGATGAGCGCGGCAGCAACAGTTACAACCTCAGCCTCGGCGAACGGCGGGCCCAGTCGACCAAAGCATACCTCGTTTCCCTGGGTATTGACGAGAACCGGATTCGCACCATCAGCTACGGTGAGGAAAGACCTGCCTGCATTTTGAGTAACGAACTATGCTGGTATCAAAACCGCAGAGCACACTTTCTCGTTGCCGAGGAAGCAGAAAGTTTAACTCCCCCACTCAATTAAGGCGCACACCCACACCGGATTGAATTGCAGGAACCCCGTCTACCACGATGGTCGCCCCGTTCCCGGCATTGGAGGTGGCGCCTCGATGGCCGCTCCAACCCCAATGGCTATTGTCCTCAAGACTTGCCCCCTTTATAAGTGGATTAGAAAATCAGAGGAGCGGCGGTTTGGCGGCAGAGTTCAATTTCAATTCAGGAAACGTGGCAGGGCGTGAGTAAACTCGCTCGCCGCAGAGGAGGTGGTGGTGGCCGGAGAGAAGGTTGCGAATGGCAGAACATTGGGGAGCGGGTCAGGCCGTGGGCCGATGGGAAATAAAAATGGAAACGGACCGGAATATTTCCCGGTGGTCGCTAAAAATAGGGCAAATCCTTGAAGCCGGGAAATAGTGGTCTCAAGTCAAGACTTGACCCCTATTAAAATCGAGAAAAAGTTGTCCTAAGTCAAGACTTGATCCCTATTTCTATTTATCTTTTCAATTAATTTTAAATATTAAGGTGCTCCCGTAAATAAAATCTTTCCTGTACTTGTATCAACGAAAACAGTAAAAGAACCATCCAGAACTTTAACGTTTGGTTTTGTTGGAATCGTAAAAAAATGTACAGACCAATAGATTTTATCTTTTAGTTCTTCCAAGACATTTCTGATATTTTCCCAATCATTTCTATAATCTTCTCCCCCTTTTATGGCGGCTTTTTTTTCTTTTATCAAATTTTCCTCGGTTATTTTTTTCAATTCATTGTTTAATTTTTCAAGATACTTATTTGATTCTTCCAATTCGCGTTTAACATCTTCTTCTGTAGGAAGATATGGGTTGGTTGGAATGAAATGCTTGCTAACCTTAATTCCCATTTGGTCAAGATTGTATCCCAATCTAGAAGCCCAAGGATTTAATTTCTTTTTAGCTATCTCAATAGAATTTTCGTTGGTTATCTTTGTTTCTTGAGCCAAAGTATGTTCAATGTGCAAGTATGATAAAACGGCTGTAAAGACAAAAAATGAAATTGCTAACTTGCCTTTAAAATTTAATTTAATTTGTTTCATAATTTCCCCTCAAAAATTCTTTTCCCCCAAACCGATCATTGAAAGGGAAATTTTCTATGAAAAATGGTTTTGGTCGTTCTGTTTTTTGGATAAAAAACCTTTATTCTATCAGGCATTCCTACATAGGAGGGCACACTAAAATTTTTATCAGACCCACTAATAATACCAGGTTTCCAAGGTCTACCAAGAGGTGGAGGAGGCAAAAGAATAGGGGTCAAGTCTTGACTTAGGACATATTGTTCTCAGAATTGAGGGTTTTTTTTATTTTTAACAGATGCCGCGAAATAGTTCGATCCGTCTGCATTTTTATTTTCAACCGGCCCACCGCCCGGGCCACTCCCGAGTAACCGACCGAACCAAACTCACTTGCAATTTCCTGCAATCCATAGCCACCCACCGTTCGACACAAATAAATGGCAACATTCCGGGCCAAACCGAAAGTTCCCCGCCGGCTCGCACGCAATTGTCCCGGAGACAGTTCAAAACATTCAGCGCAGACCCGCTTGATTTTATTTATGGAAGGAATTTCGCGAACCTGCCGCACCTCCGCCTAGTATAAAAACTTAGGGGATTTTCTACTTTCTCTATTTCAATTTCAGCATTTTGGCATTTATGGCACAAATCACCGTACTGGCCGACATGAAGATGGCCCCAATGGCTGGACTGAGAACGATGCCCCATGGGTATAGCACCCCTGCCGCCGCCGGAATGGCAAAGGCGTTATAGCCGGTAGCCCAAATTAAGTTTTGGATCATCTTGCCATAGGTCGCTTTGGCCAATCCCATGATGGCCGCAACATCGTTTGGATTGCTTTTGACCAGAATAATATCGGCGGTTTCAATGGCCACGTCCGTTCCCGCACCGACGGCAATGCCGACATCGGCCTGCGCTAGCGCGGGGGCATCGTTCACCCCATCGCCGGTCATCGCGGTGATCAACCCCCGGCTCTGGACCTCCTTTATCTTGGCGGCTTTCTGGTGGGGCAGTACTTCCGCGATGACTTCATCCAGACCTATCTCCTGTGCCACGTATTCGGCAACTTCCTTTTTATCCCCTGTCAGCATAATGCAGCGGATGCCCATACCCTTGAGCCTGGCTATCGCCTCTTTCGATTCAGAACGGATGACATCAGCCAGGGCAATCGCCCCTTTAAGATGGTCGTCTATCAGAACGAAGATCACCGTTTTGCCCTGCCTGCCAAACTCATGAATGCGAGTGTCGTTCTCAGTGATATTATGCTGCCGCAGATAACCTGGACTAACGGCTTTGACGTTTTTGCCCTTGACCGTGCCTTCGGCGCCTTTGCCGGGAATGGCCTTGAAATTATCGACCTCCCATTTTTCCTTGGCATCGTTGACAATGCCTTGGGCGATAGGGTGTTCAGAATGTTGCTCAATTGAGGCGGCATAGGTGACTAACTCATTTTCTTCCATGCCATCATCGAGCACCAGCACATCCGTAATACCAAATTCACCTTTGGTCAAGGTGCCGGTCTTGTCGAAAACAATCGCCTGTGTATTGCGTGCTTCCTCGAAGGCGGTGCGGTTACGAATCAAAAGGCCGTTACGGGCGGCAATAGCCGTTGACACCGCCACCACCAGCGGCACAGCCAGTCCCAGTGCATGCGGGCAGGTAATGACCATGACCGTAACGGTCCGCTCCATGGCAAAGGCCAGGCTTTGTTCCGTGAATGCCAGCCAGCCAAACAAGGTCAGCGTCCCCACCCCGAGAGCCGTGACTGTGAGCCAGAATGCAGCGCGGTTGGCAATGTCCTGTGTCTTCGATTTGCTGGCCTGGGCTTCCTGAACCAGCTTGATCACGCCGGACAGGAAGCTCTCCTCACCTATATGTTTGACTTCAATAGTGATAGACCCTTCCCCATTGATAGCCCCGCCAATCACTGTATCGCCTTCGGCTTTTTCAACGGGTTTGGATTCACCGGTCAACATGGATTCGTTGGCCGAGGTTTGGCCCTTGATGATCACAGCATCCGCCGGGATTTTCTCTCCGGGTTTGACGAGTAGTTTGTCGCTTCCCTTGAGTTCGGAAACCGGCACATCTTCGACACTGCCATCCCCTTTCAGGCGATGCGCCGTATCCGGCATCAGCGCCGCAAGCTGTTCCAGCGCCTTGCCGGCGCCCATCACAGACTTCATTTCAATCCAGTGACCAAGCAGCATGATGTCGATCAGCGTCACCAACTCCCAGAAAAACATCTTGCCGGCAAGCCCGAACACAACAGCGCTCGAATAGGCATAGGCCGCCGTGATGGCGACCCCGATCAAAGTCATCATGCCGGGATTTTTTTCCGACACTTCTTCCCACAGGCCCTGCAGAAATGGCCAGCCACCATAAAAATAGACTGCCGAAGATAAGGCAAATAGCAGGAGGAAGTGGCCGGGGAAATGCAGTTTTTCGTGAAGCCCAAACAACTCCTGGACCATCGGCGAAAACAGGATGACGGGAACAGAAATAATCAGCGAAACCCAGAATCGTTTTTTAAAATCCTCTACCATTGCGGAATGACCGGCATGGGCTCCACCATGACCGCCATGTTTATGATTATGCTCATGGTGGTTCGATCCATGTTCATGCTCACGGTGGTTATGATTCTCATCATGATGGGTGTGGTTATGCTGATGATCATGTTCGCCTTGAGTCATTGGTTTTTCCTTTCATTCAAGGTTTTGATCTTACTCCTTGGATCTAACCCAAGGTCAAGCCCACCTATTAAATTCTTAGTCAGCCCGGCAATCGAAAGAGCACTCTCCTAAACCAAAAAATATTTCACTTATTGAAATTTTCATCTTTTTTAAATCGGTGTTCCAAAACAAATGCGTAAATGGCTGGAATGACGACCAGACATAACAGGGTCGCTGAGACCATGCCGCCAACCATCGGAGCGGCGATTCGTTTCATAACTTCGGAACCCGTACCGCTGCCCCACATGATGGGCAATAGACCGGCAAAGGTGGCTGAAACCGCCATGAGTAT
>JAJDBE010000056.1 GCA_029261515.1 Nitrospinaceae bacterium
TTCCACCAACCTGCCACTGGAAGAAGCCATGAAATACGATGTCCTGCTGGTGCACGAGTGGGAAGGCCATCCCCTGACCCGCGACCACGGCGGCCCGGTGCGCATGATCACCCCACAACTTTACGCCTGGAAAGGCGCCAAATGGATCGGCGAGATCGTATTTCGGGATTACGATGAACTGGGCTACTGGGAAAAACGCGGCTATTCCAATACCGCCGAACCCTGGCTGAACGACCGCTACTCCTAAATAAACTCCTATAATTCAATGGTTTTGGTCAGTTCTTCCGCTGAAGTGCCGCTTCAAACCCCTGCCTTCTATTTTTGTGTCCAATTTGTAACCTTCGCTTAACCCATATGTAAACCTGTTTTTTTATCCTGTTTCCGATACGCGGTAAATCCTTTACCCAACGTAAATGATAAAGGGATAAAAAAACATGTCGATTTCAATTCAACGAGTCCTGTTGATCACTTTAGGCCTGATCACCGCAATCCTTCTGCTGGCGATACTGACAGCCACTGCTATGGCAGGGACCAAAGCGACGCTCAGCACTGCGCCGGGATCGGCGCCGTATTTCGATAAAAAAATCACCGAGAAAATTTTGAACGTGATCGATAAATACCGAACCGGCCTCAAGGAAAAGGATAAAATCAAAATCACGCAAGCCATCATGAAGCAGAGCCGGATTTATGGTTACGATCCGCTATTCCTGACCGCGCTCATCATCACCGAAAGCTCGTTCCGCAATTGGGCGAAGTCTCCGGTCGGCGCACTGGGCCTGATGCAGATCCGCCCGCGCACCGGAAAAGCCTTGGCGCGGGAAATTAATCTGCCCTGGAAAGGCAAAGACACCCTGTTCGATCCGGTGAAAAACATTGCGTTGGGCTCTTATTATCTGGACAAACTGCTCACCCGCTTTGGCAATCTCGATACCGCTCTTGAAGCTTACAACCACGGCCCGACGCGAATGTCGCGGTATGTGAGACGAGGCAAACAACCCATCAAATATTCGAGCAAGGTGTTCACCATTTATAATGGCATCCGCTTCGAAAAACCGGATCTTGAACTGGTCGCCTATTCCTCAAACAACCCGCAGACTGCGGTGATCTCCGCAACCGGTCCCCTGCTTGCCGACGGCCACGTCATTCATATTTACCGTGGCGACACCCTGTGGCGGCTGTCCAAGAGGCTGGGGTTCGGGCACACCGAAGCTTCCAAAGTGGCGGTGGCACTGTGGCTCGACAACCGGGATGCGTTCATCAACGGCAACATGCACGGCCTGGAGGCAGGGATCAAACTGAATCTGGATAATCTCGAATACCGCCTCGCCACCTTGAACCCGGACACCGTTAAAAAAATCGTGCGCAATCAGTGGCAGGAGTGGTTGCAGAGCAACAGCCCTGCCCGCCCGAAAGCGGCAGTGCAGGCCAAGTCTTCACCCGATAAAGACGTTTTCGTCGCGGTGGCCACTGCCAAACCGGGCATGCAGAAAAAAGAGGAAGCCGGAAAACCGCGATTTGCCAAGACGCATGAGTCCATCGCTCGCGGCGATTCGTTGTGGAAAATTTCAGAGCGGCTGGGTTTCGACTCCAAGGACGCTACCCGCGTGGCGGTGGCGTTGTGGCTGGACAATATGGACACTTTCATCAAAGCCAACATTCATGGCCTCAAGGCGGGAGAAACGCTGAACCTGGAAAACCTGAATCACCGGCTAGCAACGCTGGACAGGCAAACCGCTTCCCGGATCATCAAAAACCAGTGGCAGGAATGGGAAAGCGCGTGATTTTTATAATGAATCAATTGGGGTAACTGAAATCTGACGATACAAATAAGCCACATCAAACCCTGTCCTAATGTCCGCTTTTGATCAAAGGCGGGCCTTCTACTAATTTAAATCCGGATTCTTCGTCGAATATCTCTTAACCGGGGACCCTGACTCCCCCTTAAATTCAGGTCTAAACCTCTAAACCCTTTTTCTGCTTATCGAATTCCCGTTTCATGGAGATTGTATTTTTTTATCCGATATCTTAAAGTTTCACGTGTTGTTCCCAGACGGCGAGCCGTTTCCATGACATTAAACTTATTCTTTTTTAATGCTTCGTGAATGACATATTTTTTCATTTCCTCTAAAGACATACTACCATCCAAGGGCATGGTGACACAGTTGGAAATGTCTAAATCACCATATCCCTCTTCCAAGGAGTTTGCCTTGAGCGGGGATTTATGAATGGGTGAGCAAAATTTATTTAATTGCAGCCAACATGCGGGGAAATATTCGCCCTTTGACATAAGCACACACCGCTCAATCACGTTGCGCAACTCGCGAATATTTCCCGGCCAATCGTACGCCAGCAATTCTTTCCAGACTTCATCGGGAACCACCTTCACACGCTTGTTTGCTTTGAGATTGAATTCCTTAATGATGCCCGGAACCAATTCAAATAAGTCATTCTTTCTGACTCGCAACGGCGGCAGACTCAAACTGAAAACGGATAGACGATGGTATAGGTCGCTACGGAATGCACTTTTCGCAACCGCTTCTTTCAGGTTGGCGTTGGATGCCGCAATGATCTGAACGTCGAGAGTGATTTCCCGTTCTCCTCCAAGCCGCCGGATTTTTTTATCCTCAATGGCCTTTAACAATTTGGTCTGCAAATCCATCGGCATATCTGCGATTTCATCCAGAAACAGCGTGCCTCCGTTGGCTTGTTCCATGTAGCCGCGGTGCCGGCTCTTTGCTCCGGTAAAGGCGCCTGCCTCGTGGCCAAATATCTCAGACTCCATCAATTCTCTGGGGAGTCCGGCGCAGTTAACTTCCACAAGGGGTCCCTCTTTGCAAAAATCGTTTGAATGGTGAAGAATTCTTGCCAACAATCCTTTTCCCGTACCAGTCTCTCCTGAAATAATGATCGAGCTGATTTTCACTTTATTCAACTGATCAATCATATTCTTGACCGCTACGACCTCCTTACTATTTCCAATTAAAGTATCCACCCTGATACTGCGCCTTAACGCGGATGTAAAGCTTTCGAGCTGCGGATATAATTCGATCGGGTGGAATTTGCGGAAACTTAAATCATCGGCGTTGCGCTGGTCATAGTCATCGGAATCGCTATCTGAAGTATTCATAGGACCTTCCTCCGTAATTCTGCTTGAAAAATGTTCTTTTAATATAGATAGGTAATTATTGATCTCTTGTCTAATGTTTGTCAAATGTTATTGTTTAATGTTTGTAAAGAGTATTATTCCGAAGGCGATAGAGGGTGATGGGTCTAAATTAGAAAATGGTTAAATATCAGTGAGTTTTTAGAGTTGAGGCTTTTCGTTTTGTCCCTCCCCAAAGCCGGTAAAGATATGAATTCGTTGAATTAGCTGTCCGTGCGCAGGTGCATCCGGTTCAATCGCTTTATGGGTCAGTTAAAACGAAGGATGAAGACGGGAGGAAGGAAATGAAGTCGCGAGCGCAAAGACCCTTGCGGCAGTAAGCGGAACAATGCTACAGGCCAAGTCTGAACCCAGCAAAAGTTTCACCGTCGCAGCGGCCTCGGTCAAATCAGAAAAGGAGGGAAAAGAGGAAGCCGGAAAACCCAATTCGCCAAGACGCATGAGTCCATCGCACATGGCGATTCGTTGTGGAAAATTTCCAAACGGCTGGCAACTCTGGACACCCAAACCGTTTCCCGGATCATCAAAAACCAGTGGCAGGAATGGAAAAGCGCTTGATTGGTTTCGGCTGCTATCGGCCAAAAGCGGACGAATTCTTATTCGGAGGGTGGAGGAACCGGAGTTATCAAACAAACGGGAGCACCTTTGGGGTCAGCAATCATGCAAACCCGCCCGACGTTTGGGATATCTTCCGGCGGCGCAATGATCGTCCCGCCCAGCTCTTCGACCTTGGCGACATATCTATCGACATCATCAACTTCAATATAGGCCGCCCAAAATGGTGGTCGTGATCGAGAATAGTCCGTCGCAGGGTTCATCATTCCCGCAACGTCCTTGCCGTCTTCTTGAAACAGCGTATAGGCTCCGTGAGCCCCAACATGGACTACATTGCGCTCCCAGCCGAACAACTTGCTAAAGAACTCACCACTCACTTGTTGGTCAGGCGTGACTAGTTCATTCCATATGAATTTTGCGCTCATAAATACACCCTACCATGGCAAGCTTGATTCACCAATTGCGATCTCCACGTACTTCCACATTGGGTCGTCTGGGAGTCAATTGCTGCCTCTATTTAAATGCACGCTATCGGCCAGAAGCAGTCGTTCGCGGCGTTTGTTGTATAATATGTGAAACCTCCGAACATGGAATCTCAATCTGTGAGTGATAGTTGTTGCCAAGATCATATTGATGTCGCTGCATTGCACGCGAGACAACGCCGTATTCTGATTATTGTCCTCGTGATAAACACGGCAACCTTTCTGATGATGGTTTTTGCTGCGATCATCAGTGGTTCTTCGTCCCTGTTGTCTGGCGCGTTAGACAATTTCGGTGATGCAATGACATACGCGCTAAGTTTGATGGTGGTCGGAGCAAGCGGCCCTGCAAAAGCGCGCGTTGCCCTGTTTAAGGGTTTCCTGATCTTTTGTGCTGCACTTGCGGTGGCTTTTCAGATTGGCTGGCGAATACAACATCCCGAAACACCCGTCTTTGAAACCATGGGTTTTGCGGCGTTCCTGAATTTGGCAGCCAATTTACTATGCCTTTGGTTGATAACACCTTATCGGGATGGTGATGTAAACATGTCCTCTGCGTGGGAATGCTCACGCAACGATGTGAGTGAAGGGCTCGCGGTTATCGCTGCCGCATTCGCGGTATGGATGTTCGGATCGGGTTGGCCTGATCTGGTGATTGCAATCGGTCTGTTGATTCTGTTTTTACGCTCAGCTGTTCGCGTACTTCGTGGAGCATGGCAGGACCTTAATCCGACTTCGGTGCAAAACTAACAAACTGTCCGCTTTGGATCGTTTGCCGTCGATTCGGCTCAGACATTTGGATACTCCCACTGGCCGGAAATTATGCCAAAACGGTCGCTCGAATTCTACGATATCTAACGCTGTTTGTAAGGTCAAGCCGCAACCATCGCAATATATTGGACAAAGCCATCCTTCGTTCTTCGACAAGCTCAGAATGACATAGCTCAGGATGACAATCTAAGTCACTCGAAAGGTTTTCAGTTTGGCAAAGGATGGGGATTGCATGATGGCTTTGGTGCCTTCGTCGCCGATGCCGGTATCGAACATGAGCAGGGTTTCGATATTGGTGAGGGTTTTGGTGGCGGCGAGGGCTTTGGCGGAATCGAGATAAAGGTAGTTGCGGGCGATGTTGAGGTATTTCAACCGCTCAAGCACTTTCGATTTTGCCAGCACTTTGACGCCTTCCAGTGTCAGCCCGGTGCGGTAAAGATTCAGTTTGCGCAAATTGGCGAACGCAGGGGATTTGGCCAGTTCGATGATGACCTGATTATCGACCTGGTTTTCCTGCAGGATCAAGACCTGCAATTTTTTGAATTTCTGCGACCGGACGATGGCAAAGCCTCCGGTTGGGTCGATGTCGTTGAAGCGGAGATCGAGTTGCGCCAGGTTTTCGGCGAAGTCGGCTTCGGCGATGGCGGCGGCGCCTTTATCCGCAATGGAGTTATCGCCAAGATACAGCCGTTTCAAACTTTTAAACTTGCCGCATTGGGCGAGAAAGACCGCGCTCTTGTGGGTGAGGGAATTTTTGGTGAGGTCCAGGTTCACGACCTGTTCCAGCCGGTCGGATTTTACCAGCGCCTCCACGCCTTCATCGCCGATGAATTTGCCGTTCAGCTCCAGCGCGTCTCCATCTTCGGACAGGCATTCGCCGATCAACCGGTCGATGTATTCTAATTTTGCCGCATGCACCATTTTATTTTGATTTCGTTTTTAAATTCACCGCACAGCGGAAACCTATATCGTTGAAGCCGCGCGAAAAGGGGTAGCTCCAGTCCCGGTAGCCGCTGTTCATGGCTTTGACGCTGTCGGACCAGGAACCGCCGCGCCGGACCTTCATCATGCCACTTGAGGGACCTCTGGGATTGTACATGATTTCCCTGAAATAATAGCGCACCGAATACCAGTCGCTGACCCATTCCCAGGCGTTTCCGCCCATGTCGTACAGGCCGTTCGGGTTGGAGGGGTAACTGCCCACCGGAGTGGCTTTATCTTTCAACTTCACCCCTCCCCTGGCCTGCTTCTTTTTTTGGTAGAACTTTGGCCCCCAGGGAAACTCGCAACCGTTGCCGTTGATGGCGGCCCGTTCCCATTGGGCATCGCTGGGCAGGTCC
>JAJDBE010000057.1 GCA_029261515.1 Nitrospinaceae bacterium
TCTTCTTATTGACCTGATTTTGTTTTAGAATTCGATTGCAGCTTCAAAGAGTTTGAGTTCCATTATCCTTTAGATGGAAAGCAAAATGCAAGGCAGTTACCTCAACATGATGCAATCCGAGCTGGAGGCGCGGGCGGAGGCGGCATACAGCCTGTACCGCGAGTGCAGCGTGTGCCCGCACACCTGCCGGGTCGACAGGACAGGCGAGGACAGGGGCGTGTGCGGCCAAAGCGACCAATTGGTGGTGGGCTCTGCCGTGCAACATTTTGGCGAGGAACCGCCACTCACCGGAACCCGCGGCGTCGGCAATCTGTTTGTCAGCTCCTGCAATCTGAAGTGCGACTACTGCCAGAACTTTCAGATTTCGCAGGAACGGTTGGGATCGGAACTTTCCTATCGTCAGGTGGCGGAGCAGATGCTGAGCCTGCAGAAACAGGGCGTCCACTTCATCGGCTGGGTGTCGCCCTCGCATGTGGTGCCAGGGTTGCTCAAGAGTCTGGCCATCGCCAGGAAGATGGGTCTCCGTCTTCCCATCGTCTACAACACCAATGGGTACGATGCTCTGCCCACTCTTAAAATGCTGGATGGCATCATCGACATTTACCTGCCCGATCTCAAATACGCCAGCAACGACGTGGCGCGTGACTTATCCCACATCAAACATTACGTCGATCATTCCCGCGAGGCGGTTCTGGAGATGTTTAGGCAGGTGGGGCCTTTGACGCTGGACGATTCCGGACTGGCCGAAAGAGGCTTGCTAATCCGGCACCTGGTCCTACCGGATAATCTTGCCGGAACCTGGGAGACGCTGTGCTTCGTGGCGCTGGAGCTGTCAGCCAAAGTGCCGGTGAGCCTGATGAGCCAGTATCAGCCCGTGAACCGGGCAGGGGAGGATTCCCGCATTTCCCGGAGGATCGCCGTTGCGGAATACGAGGAAACCCTGAGGATGGCGCGGGATCTGGGACTCGAAACCGTTTTCATTCAGGACCCGGAAGAAGACCTCCACAACCTGCCCGATTTCGGCAAGAGTGGGAATCCGTTTCCGTTGGATGAGGCTCGTTTGTGGGAGAGCCAGAAAACAGGGTAGGAGGATAAGCATTTGCAAGAAATTCTATATTATATGATATGATAATATATTATTAATCTGAGAGGATTTCCAATGGCAAAACCATCGGCTCGAATTTCGTTCGTAACGGCCAAGGGCAAGCGCAAGCGGCTGGATCAGATTGCAGAAATCTTCGAGACCAATCTTAGCGGGGTCATCAATGAAGCGCTGGACCAGTACATCGATTTACACGAATGGCAATTGGCGCATATTGAAAAAGGGGTGAATGCCGCCCGTAAAGGAGAGTTCGCCTCGAACAAGGAAGTCTCCGGGTTTTTTGAGAAGCATGGTTCGTCTAAATGAAGTTGAAGTGGACCCGGTTGGCGTTGCAGGACATGCAGCATTTGCATGGCTATATTGCAGAAGACAATCCCATCGCCGCCCGGCAAATGGTGTCGCGTATCTTTGAGGCCGTACAGAATCTGAAAAAACATCCCAATATGGGAAGGGCAGGGCGTTGCTCAGGAACCCGTGAACTGATTCTTGCTCAGACGCCTTATATTGTGGTTTATGCTCTTAAAGAGAATGAAATCCAAATCGTGGCCGTGATCCATGTTTCCATGCGCTGGCCGGAATCTTTGCCTCCAGAAGATTCCTGAAATCAGGGAAACCGGAATACTTCTACACAAGTCCTTGGCTTGTACCCCTCTTCAATTTCTGCTAACATCTTTCTTTTTAGGGCCTTTCCAGACCTCCGCCGGGGGTTTGCTATCTCATTTTAATTCAATGGATATTTCATGAAACCCAGACAAACTCGCAAAATCAATATCGGTTCTCTCGTTATTGGCGGGGATGCGCCGATCGCGGTGCAGAGCATGGCCGCCACGCAGACTCAGAATCTTGAAGCCACGGCGCGGCAGATTGAAATCCTTGAAAAAAGTCACGCCGATGTCATCCGCATCGCCGTCGACAGCGAAAAAGATGTCGAAGCGCTAAAACAGCTTAGAGATCGGTTCCCCGATAGTATCTGGTCCGTCGACCTGCAGGAAAATTATAAGCTGGCCCCACTTGTGGCCCCCTGGGTCAATAAAATCCGGTATAATCCGGGGCATCTCTACCATCTGGAAAAAGACAAGACGATCCGCGAGAAGGTGCAGTTCATCGTCGATGCGGCGCGGGAAAATGGATGCGCTATTCGCATCGGCGTCAATTGCGGGTCCATCGATCCGGATTATAAGGAGCGTTATAAGGAAGATGAGATCGAGGGCATGGTGCGTTGTGCGGTGGACCATTGTCAGATGCTCGATGAAATGGGATTCGAGAACTACTGTGTTTCGCTGAAGGATTCCGATTCGGCCAAGGTCATCGACGCCAATCGGCGTTTCGCGAAAGAGCGGCCCGATGTGCCCCTGCATCTCGGAGTAACGGAAGCGGGACTGCCGCCTGAAGGCATTATCAAGACCCGGATCGCGTTCGAGCAGTTGGTCTCGGAAGGCATCGGCGACACCATCCGTGTTTCCCTGACGTTGCCGAACGAGGAGAAGGGGCAGGAGATCAGCGTTGGCCGGGAGATTTTAAAGGACATCAGCGAAGGGCGGTTCCGCTCGGTGCCGAAGAATTTCCTCGAGGGCCTCAACATCATCGCCTGTCCGAGCTGTTCGCGGGTCGAAAACGACAAGTTCGTCGAACTGGCTCAGGATGTGCGCAAGATGACGGAATACGCGGAGAAGTATAAGCTGACGATCGCGGTGATGGGATGCCGGGTCAACGGGCCGGGCGAAACGGACGACGCCGATTTGGGCTTATGGTGCGGGCCGACGCGGGTGAATCTGAAAAAAGGTGAAGAAACGCTGGGGTCTTATGCTTACGATGAGATTCTGGCGCAGTTGAAAAAGGAAGTCGATCAATTAATCCTGGAACGAAACGGGGCGCTGGAGCCATCGTGAGTCATTAGAGGACGTGTTATGGAGTTGGTAGTCGAAGAGTTGGACAAAATGAAGCGCAAGTTGAAAATCACGGTGCCGCAGGATGTGGTGTCCCAGCGTGTGGACAATGCCTATAAGCAATTGAACCGGCAGATCAAAATGCCGGGGTTCCGGCCAGGAAAAATTCCGCAGGGGATTCTGGAAAAGCAGGTGCCGATTCACTCCTTTACGGAGATGTTTCAGGAACTGATGCAGGAATACTACGAGCAGGCGTTGCGGGAGTCGGGCATTATCCCTGTCGGTGTGCCGGAAATTGAAAATACAGAACTGGAAAATCTGAAAAAGGATTCGCCGTTCAATTTTTCCGTCATTCTCGATATCAAGCCGGAGATGGACATCCAGAATTACAAAGGACTCAAATTTAAGAAACGTGAAATCTCCATAACCGACGAAGAACAGGAAAATGCCATCCGCGGCATACTTGGCCGTTATGGGCATCTCGAACATTGTTCGGACGGGCACAAGGTAGAGCCGAATGATTTTCTTTTGATGGACTTTGAAGGCAGTTTTCAGGGCGAACCTCTGGAGGACGGGTCCGCCACGGATTACAAAGTCCGTGTGGGCGAAAAACGAATGATTGAAGGATTCGAGGATCAGTTGATCGGCCATCAGGTTGGAGAAGAGTTCGAGGTCAAAGTTATCCTGCCCGCCAACTGGGGCGGCAAAATCCGGCGGATCAGCATGCCGGTTCCCGGCGCCGATGCCGAACAACAGGAAGATCGCGCCACTTTCAACGTAAAGATCAAGGAAATCCAGCAACTGATACTGCCCGAATTGACCGATGACATTGCATCGAAAGAAGGCTTCGACAGCGTCGACAAATTCCGCCTTGCCGTCAAAACCGACCTGCAGGCTTACAAGGAACAGCAGGAGGAAATCGGCATCAAGGAAGCGATTTTTAACAAGCTAGTTAAGGAGAGCCAGGCTGAACCTCCCGAACCTCTGATCAAGCGGGAGCTCAAGTTCATGATCGAGGGAATGAAATATCAGATCGAGCAGTCCGGCATGAAACTGGAAGATTCCGGATTCGACCCGAAGAAAGCCGAAACGGAATGGCGGGAGAAGGCTTTATTCAATACCAAGGGATACATGGTTCTGGAAGCCATTGCCGGCAAGGAAAATATCCATGTCGCCCAATCGGACCTGGATCAGGAATACGAAAAACTCGCCGAACAGACCAAGCAAAAGGCCGAGGATATCAAAAAGCGAATGATGTCCAACCACGAATCGCTCAGCCAGACCAATTCCAAAATATTAGGTCAGAAGGCCATGAATTTCATCTACTCTCACTGCGAGTTTGAATACGTCAAGGATTCGGACATCAAAGAAAACCAGCCCTCCTAGTAGAGACCTCTTTTAAAATAGTCCTTGCTCTCAAAAAAGCCGATTTATTTGGAACTGTTTTATACTTCGTTTTTATTTCAAAAATTTGATGTGGGGGTTAAAAGTAAACCCCAAGAGAAAGAGTCACGATGTTTTCTCTGAAATCAGAGGAAGCCAGGTTGGACACGCTGTCGATAAATTGATAGTCCAGTTTGGCTAGCAGGGCTTTATAAACAGGTTGGGTGATTCCCAATTGGAGGCTGTGCCGAAAGTCTTTCCGTTCTTCGCCGATGCTGGCGGTGAGGTTTCTGTAATCCTTGAAAAAATATTTGTAGGTGAATTTTACCTTCGTTTCCAAATCCAAAAACGCAAGAGGCGCTTGCACTCCTGCCGTCAGAAACTGCCCCAGAAAGTCAAATTCATCTCCTGTTGTGATTTCATTTTCAAAACGATATCCCAGCAGTAAAAACGCCTTGTTGTCCATGAAGAATATGTAATTGTCCAAGCTGAACCCGTGGTTTTGGCTGTCACGGTCGGGGTCGTTGAAAAAATTAGTATCGTTATAGGAGTACGTGAAGGTGGCGTACCATGTGTCAAATATGGAATAGCCAACGTTAGGCGAAAAGGAATGGATTTCCAGAAATTTATCCCCTCCCAGGAAGGTGCGGTTATAGAAAGCAAACGCTCCCAAATTGAAATCATGTAATTCGTGCGAACCGCTAAGGGAAAAAATATGGGATTGGAGATCAAAGATGGAAAGATCATCGTAGATGCTTTGATAAAAATTATACCCCGCTTCCAATTCATATTTTGAATCTTGCAGAAGTTTATAAGCCCCGGAGAATTCAAATATGTAGGCGAAATCATCCTCCTGTGAGGTGAGGTCCAGTTCGTTTACGGTGACGTTATCATCATATTCAAAGCCGATTCCGGCCCAAACGGTCCATCGTTTGTCATCTTCTTTTTTGGCCATGGATTTTAAAAGATCTTCGGCCCCATCTGCGATGTCTGAAGTTGAGTCGAGATTAATTGCTTGCGTTAGGGTTTCCGCGGCTTCACTCATTTTTCCCAATTGAATTTGAGATTTACCGATATTGAACAAGGCCAGTTGATTAAAACTGGGGTCCAATTCCCGTGCTTTTTCAAAATTTGCAATCGCCTCCTGGTTGTGCCCCAACTCCTGGAAGGACAAGCCCAAAAAAATAAGAGCGGAACTGTTGGCGGGGTTTTGCACTAAAACCTCTTTGAATTCCTTAACAGCGGATAGGTAGGCTTGGCTATTGTAATAGGCCATTCCGAGGTTTAAACGGGCGACCTCATCTTCCGGGTTGGCTTTCAGGGCTTTTTGTAGAGTTTCTATGCTTTCTGGTTTTTCTTCCTGGTCATTCGAGGCAATTTCCAAGGAGATAGGGATCTCAAGGCTTGGCCCCGCAAAGCAGGGGTTTCCGAGCAATAGCAATAAGAAGAGCAACGCAGAGATGGCCCCCACAACCTCCGTGCGCCGGAAAAATAGCATCATTTTTTCTTCGGAAAGGTGAAAAATTTTGATTAAGCGGGGATTATACCGATAAAACGGATTTCGTCAAACCGAATATTTGAGGAAAGAATTTCGGAAGGAAAAAGGCAAATGAGCTAAGGCTCATCCGCCGAAACGAGGTTCTCCTAATCAGCTGATTTGGAAGGCTTGGCCCAGAAAGCTGAGGACAAATCTATAAAATACCTCCCTTAACAGCGTTTTTACCTTTTTCCTTAATAACCTGATTAGCTGCAGACTTGGCCGCACTCTTGGCTGCAGATTTGGCCGCACTCTTGGCTGCAGACTTGGCCGCGCTCTTGGCTGCGCCCTTAGCGACAGTTTTCGCCGCTCCTGATGCCGCGCCTTTGGCTGCATTTTTGGAAACGGCTTTTAGCTCGCTGGAGGGCTTTACATTGACGTTTCCAATTTTACCCGCAAGTTTCTCGGCTTTTCGTGCGGCTTTTTCGACTTTTTTGGCTGCCTTGTCGGCGGCTTTTTCTGCTTTCTTCATCGCTTTTTCAGCTGCCTTTTCTGCTTTCTTCGCGGCTTTTTCGGCGGTTTTCGCCGCATTCTTGGCTAATCCTTTAGCGACGCCTTTAACCTTCAACATATTTTTCGGGTTGGAGGTTTTCTTGGCAGCCGAGACCAGCAAACCTGGAGGAGCTTCTTTTACGGCAGTGGCGATACCGCTTGCAGAAACATCCTGGGTTTCCCCTTGAGAGATATAGGCGACACGACCTTCTTTGCCATTCGGCAGGAGCGGTCTGGTTTCGATTTGCCCCTCCAAAACGATAAATGAGGTCTTTCCACCGGGTTGGACGATGACCACAAATTCCGTACCGCGCACTCCTGCGGTAGCAGTCGGTGTGATTACTTTGAACTCGGAGCCTTTGGCTTTGCCCTTGGTCACGGAAAACCGAACCGCGCCTTTGGTGAGTTTGACGACGGTTTGGCGCAGATCTTTTTCGGGATCGTAAATGTGCTTGTTGATGTTGACCGTGGAATCTTCCCCCAGGGTCAGGGTGCTTTTATCATCAAAGGTAAACACAGCTTTGGAGGAAACATCCGTTTCCATGAAGTCTTTCATGAAAACGGGAGAAGCCAACTGGGCTTCGTTGGTGTCTTTTTCTCCGTCGTGAGTTTGAAACACTTTGCCGTCGAGTCCTGTGGTCAACCCCACATCCGCCGAGTTGATGATTCCCGCTTCTTTCAAATACATCTTCTGTTCAAACAAATTTTTACCGGCAGGCTGACCGGAAAAAGCATAGCTCAGCCGGACAAATTCGTCATCCTGAAGCGGTTTGTCCATCGACTTTCCGTCCAGAACCTTTAAGCCGCTTTGGGACAATTGATTCGCGGTTTGGCTGTAAAGCTCGCCTCTCGACATCTGTGAATGGCCTTTGGGAAGTAAAGGGCTGTCGGGTTGATTCTTGGCCATCATTTCGATGAACTCGCCACGGGTGATGGAAGCCTCCTGTTGTACGGATGCGAAGGCGATTCCATAGACCAGCAGGGCGGAAACAACTACTGGAACAATGGCCCAAAATAATTGCTTGGAAGTTGAACTATTTCTGTGCTGAATTTTCATTATTTTCTCCGATTGTTTAAAAGGAGTTCCTTATAAGTTTTGATATCTATAAGCCTTTTTATTAAGGCAATTTTCATCCTAAGAGCTCTCCCCACGAGAGGTTTTCAATTGGTATAAAGCAAGATCAATGCCTGTAAAGACATGAGTTGAAGTTGAAAATTGAAATGGATTGAAAATCCCCAGGTTGTTGCATGAAATTTTTTTGCGGAGCGGAATGCGGCTGTTTTTACGGGCCTTGAAAATGACCAGTATTGTTAGCAGTAGGCCAGAAAAAAAGTACCCTGTTCGTGGTAGATCAATCGCTTAAAAGCACCGAAAATTGAGGGCAAATGGAATATGGGATGGGTCGAATTCGCCGGGTTATTTATGGGAGAAAAGCAATTGGGTCATGTCTTGTTCAGGCAGGGGCTTGCTCAACAAATAGCCTTGCATCATATCGCACCCGAGAGACCGCAGGACTTCTTTCTGTTCTTCCGTTTCAATACCTTCGGCGATGGCTTTCAAATTGAATGCTTTCGCCAGGGATATCACCGCATTGGCGATCACCGCGCCTTCTTCCAAAGAAATATCCTTTACAAACGTCCGATCTATTTTGAGGGTGTTCAATGGAAGCGTGTTTAAATAACCCAGGGATGAATACCCCGTTCCAAAATCGTCTAGCGCAATTTTTACACCAATGCTGGATAACTGTTTTAACTTGGATACGACGGCTTCCATGTTTTCCATAAGGACGGTTTCCGTAATTTCCAATTCCAGACATTCCGGGTAAATTTTCTCCTTGATAATGGTATCCGCAACAATTGATATCAATTCGGACTGCTTGAACTGTTGTGCTGAAAGGTTTACCGCCATATTGTGGATGGGAATACCCATGTCTTGCCAGGTTTTGAGTTGCCTGCAGGCGGTTCTGAGGACCCATTCTCCGATGGGAACAATCAGGTTCGATTTTTCAGCCAGCGGAATAAAATCCAGGGGAGGCACGAGTCCTCTTTGCGGGTGGTTCCAACGTATGAGAGCCTCAGCGCCGGTGATGGTTTCAGATTTCAGATCTAACTTGGGTTGGTAATAAAGTTCAAACTCTTCCCTTTCCAGAGCTTGCCTGAGATCGCGGTCCAGAAACAATTTATTTTTGATCTCAAACTGCATGTCGGAATTGTAATGGCAATAAGTATTTTTTCCTTTTAATTTGGCAAAGTGCTTGGCAGTGTCCGCCTGCTTGATGAGCGTTTCCGGATCATAGCCGTCTAATGGGTAATAGGAGATACCAATACTGAAGTTGATATAAATATCGTGACCTTCAATATTAATGGGAGTCTCAAAGAATTTTAATAGATTTCGCGCCGCTGCCGCCGCTTCGGTCTCAAAGTTGATATTGGAGAGAATGACAACGAACTCGTCTCCACCATATCTGCCCACCATGCTGGTTTGAGGCGTCCACTTGTTGAGTAACTGGGCAACGGATTTAATCAGCAGATCACCTGTATAGTGGTCAAACGAGTTGTTAATGGCTTGAAATTCATCGATGCCCAAAAACAGAACCGCTACAGATAAATTCCCCTGTTTTGCCCGTGAAAGCGCGGAACTGAGATTTTCCTGGAGGAGTTTTTTATTGGGAAGATTTGTCAGAGGGTCATAAAACGTCAGGCGGTTGACTTTCCCCTCGATTTTTCTTATCTCCGAGATATCCTGAACAATACCCACGAATATGGGAGGTGTTTCAGTTGTTATTAATTTTAAGTGAACTTCTACGTCATACAGTGATCCGTTTTTTCTCTTCTGGATGGCATTAAAAACAACCTGTTCTTTTTCCCCGGCTCGCAAGGGTTCGACCAAGTGTTCGATTTTCTCCTGATTCAGGTCTTCAAAAATTTCATGAGCATTTAATTCGACTGCTTCCTTTAATTCATAGCCCAGATTTTTGAGTGCCCTGGGATTCAAATGAATAAATTTGAAAGAGGACACATCGAAGGTATAAATTTCGTTGGAAGTATCATTTAAAATATCCTGAAGGCGGGAGGTTTTTCTCTCTTGGGCTTCCAGGTCTTTCATTCCCTTTTCCAGAACGTCAAGGTCTTGTTTGGCGCGTTCAGAAACGGTTTTCAAGACTGCCATCAAAGCCTCTGGATTGGTTTCAAAATGAGAGTGAAACTGGCCTTTGGTTATTTCCAGTAGGTAACATTCTGCAACCGCTTTGATCGTTGCGGATCGTGGACCGGATTCAATCAGCGTCATCTCACCAAAATATTCTCCGGTTTTCCTTTTCGCGATTACTGTATTGGCTTTTTCAACGTCCAATTCCCCCGATAAAATGACGAACATGGACTCTCCATGATTTCCCTCTTCAAAGAGAATCTCTCCTGAATTTAAAGAAATGCCTTCACAATCGTTGGCCAACTTTTTTAGAGTTGTCTCATCAAGGAATTTAAAAATTTCGATCGACCTTAAAGAGTCGACTTTTTGAGTGTGTGAAGCGGTAGTTTTCATGGTTTTTAAATTAATCCGAAAAAGGGGAAAACTGTCCATTCAGGTTGAAGAGCCGGAATTAATAAAGGGTGTCTAAATAAAGTAGCATTTTTACATTTATTTTCAAGTAAAATCAATTATACTAAGTAATTGAATATACAGTAGTTATGATGATTTAAATGAGCTTTGCGGGCAATAGGATGCGGTAAATCAAAGACTTTATGAGTTTGATCTTTAGCCAGCTGGCGTGAAGAAAATATGAAGAAAATAATTCCCTGGGTCATCGGCTTATCTCTCACTCTGGTCACAGCGTTGGGCTATTGGGTGAATCCATCTGTCCTGAATCGGGTGGAGCTATTGTTTCAAAATATGCATTTCCAGTGGCGAGGACCGATCCCGGCAGGCCCGGAAGTGGTGATTGCCGCCATAGATGAGAAAAGTATTGATGAGTTGGGTCGCTGGCCCTGGCCGAGAGACGTTTTGGCGAGTTTGGTCGAAAAATTGGTGGAGCATGAAGTCAAGGCCATTGGGTTTGATATGGTATTTTCTTCGCCCGATGAAAGTACCGGAAGGAAGAGCCTCAACAAAATTAAAGAAAAGCTGAAAGAAAATATTGAGGACGGTCCCCTTGTGGATCGCTTGATGGACCCGCTCATTCAGGAAGCGGACAATGACGCTCGTTTTGCGTCCGCATTGAAAGCATCGCGCCGGTCTGTCTTGGGATATTTTTTCCATTTTACTTCAGAGGACGTGAAGCACCTCTCACCGGAGGAAAAACATTTTCACTTTCAAAATGCGAGACCTTCCCGGTTTAGCGGATTTATAAAGGAAGATGCCGGGTTGGATTTGTCATCTGTTGACTTTAGGTCGGCGTATGCGGTTGAATCCAATATTCCGATTTTGTCTAAGAACTCGCGCAGAGCCGGGTTCATCAGTTTTGATGTGGAGTCGGATGGAACGCTTAGGAAACTTCCCGTGATCGTCAAGTATCACGATTCAGTCACTCAACAGGATTACTTTTTCCCTCCCCTCAGTATCCGTGTTCTCGAAAAATACTTAAAGGGAAGTCTGTTTTTTCGCGTTGGGGAGTTCGGTCCGGAAAAGGTCATCCTCGATGGGAAAAAATCTATAGAAATCCCCGTAAATAGCAAAGGTGAAATGCTGGTCAACTTTCTTGGAAGCCGGGGAACCTTTCCCCATGTTTCCATTACCGATATTTTGCATGACCGGAAGGATTTCGTTTCCGAAGGAAGCCTGAAAGATAAAATAGTGCTGGTGGGTGCCACAGCAACCGCTTTGGGAGATATCAAGGTAACGCCCTTCGATCCGGTTTATCCAGGGGTCGAAATACAGGGAACCATCATTGATAATATTCTTCATAATAGATTGCTTTACCAACCGGGATGGATTCCGACATTTAACCTCGTCACCCTTGTGCTATCGGGCATTTTGTTGACTTTTATTTACTCCAGGCTCAAACCGGTATTCGGCGTGGTTATTTTTTTTGCGATAGCTGGCGGCCAGTTGTCCTTAAGCCAATGGATATTCGTGAATAAAGGCCTCTGGATCACGGATGCGTTTCCTCTCATGGAAAATGCGTTGATATTTTTTTCGTTGACCATTTACGGGTACATGACGGAAAGAAAACAAAAACAGTTTGTTCAAAATATTTTTGGTAAATACGTGTCACCGACGGTGGTGAACAAACTCCTGCAGGGGCAGAATGAACTGAAGCTGGGAGGAGAAGAGAAAGAACTCACGGCGTTGTTTACCGATCTGGCCGGGTTCACCACTTTTTCCGAGAAAATGTCTGCGGAGGAACTGGTCAATCTTCTAAATGATTATCTGACGGAAATGACAGAAGTCCTTTTACGGCACGAAGGCACCCTGGATAAATACGACGGGGATGCGATTAAAGCCTTTTTTGGCGCTCCGGTGTATTTCAACGATCATGCGAAACGCGCCTGCTTTGTCGCTATCGAAATGCAGGAAAGATTGGGTGAACTGCGGGAGAAGTGGCTGAAAGAGGGGAGGCCAGAACTCTTCATGCGCATTGGGGTGAACACCGGACAAATGGTGGTTGGAAATCTGGGTTCTAAAAACCGAATGAGTTATGGCATGAATGGGGACTCGGTGAACCTGGCCGCCCGACTAGAAGGGGTCAACAAAGAATATGAAACCTTCACTCTGATAAGTGAAACGACGTTTGAGCAAGCAAAAGATTTTATTGAAGCGCGAGAGGTGGATACCATCCGGGTGGTGGGGCGGTCAACGCCAGTGCGGATTTACGAACTCCTGGGTAAAAAAGGTTCAATGGACGAAAGGGTTCGCGGAATTTTGACTTTCTATAATGAAGGGTTGCAATTCTATAAAGAAGCAAAATGGGATGAAGCGGCAGACTGCTTCGGGAGAGTCCTAAAAATTCGTCCCGAAGATGGTCCCTCCTCAACCCTCCTCAAACGGTGCCAGCTCCTAAAAAAGAGTTATTTGGTGAAGAAGGATTGGGATGGAGTTTATTCAATGTCTTCCAAGTGACGGTTTTAAGTCTCTACAGGATGCCTGCTTTTAATGGAGCGGACTATACCAGTTTGACGGTAATGACGTGGCGGGTGGAGGAAGATGCCGGCTCATCCGCGTTGGATTTAATAACGAACTCCTGTCCGTCCTCGGCGGTTTTTGGCAGATTAAAATTGATGGACCCCTGGCTTGAGTTCAAAGTGAAGACCTTGCTGGCCGCGACGCTTTTTTTCGGGACTTTGACTTTGTAGTAAAACACTGGATCTGGCGGTTCCACCTGTTCCCGATTGGGGACGTGGATATTGAGAACCAGATCGCCCCGCCTGTTGGAAATCAGACTTTTTTCTCCCTTTCCCGGGATTCGGATGAACATTCGCGTCCACGGTCCCGGCGGAATTTTAACCTGAAAATGTTCCCCTCCTTTTTTCACTCGAATCAGGTTGGACCGTGCGGTCAATCGATCTTTAATGTAGACATTTTTTTTCAGATCCATGACAAACAGTTTTTTTTCCAGATCGAAAAACTGTTCCCTGAATCCAGTGAGCCAGTTGCGGACTTTTTGATTTCCAATAGAATTGCCGTTTTGGGCATTATGAAGACGGGTGGGGAATTTGCCCAAAGGTTCCGCCATGACCGGTTCGGCCCGCGTCGCCGGTTTAACGTTCCCGGATGGTTCGGCAGCACTATTCGGAACCAGTTTTCTTTTGGTTTCCGTGCGGATTTTGTAATGAGTCTCCAGCATTCTAAATGCTTGCGTGATCTTGCGAAACTGTGCCTCCGAAGAGGGGTTGTTGGGGCGGATGTCGGGATGATAGCGTCGCGCGAGAAAATGGTAAGACTGTTTGACTTCTTTCCACTTTCTATGTGGGTCAACCCGTAAAATTCTGTAGCACTCAGACAGTCTCATAGCCATTTGAAATCCAGAAAAGTTCTTTTGTATTGGACTTAAAATGGCAGAACCGGATAGAGAATCGGTTAAGGGATTGTTACGATTTGATTACAAGTAGAAGTTCTCTGGAAGAGGACACTCCCTCCCCGGAATTTTCTCGCCTTTAAGAGATACGGGAAAATAACTTCAGGTTTGACGCATTTGTAACTTGAGTTTCATCCCTTTGTAACATTCGGCCCGTAGTCTACGCAGACTATGGATATCTTCAGACGGAATAATGATTCCGCCGTATTGAGCGTAGAATCACTACCGGGAGCCGACTTAAGCCGCGGGGACTTGAGCCATGCGGATTTGCGGGGGGCCAGGCTTGTGCGGGCCAACATGATCGGTGCCAATATTTGCGGCGCGAAGCTGGAGC
>JAJDBE010000058.1 GCA_029261515.1 Nitrospinaceae bacterium
CGCAAAATGTTTTCATCTTTTTTTTGGCGTAAGGGTCATAATCCCGATTCGCAAAAACAGCTTCCGCGTGAAGTTGTTTGGCCAATTTAGGAATGATAATGGCAGGATTCCCATGACGGACAATGAGGCCTGAGCCTTTGCGTCGAAGCTCCTGGTCCACTTCCTTTAAAGAATGAGCGATGAAAGTGACGCGTTTATCGTCCTTGTCCTGAAGTTTGTCGAGGATAAGGTATCAAAAATAAAAACCACGACAACATGGTCCGAACGGCCAGTCGCTTCAGCTAAAGCGACGTGATCTTTTAGGCGCAGGTCTCTACGTATCCAGCACAATGACCGCTGGTATTTCATTTATTTTCCCCTTTTGATTGCATAAAGCGGAAAAGCCTTCCAGCCCGTCAGCCCAAAAATCTAATTTAATGGTGAGAAATCTCATCAAGCGCCCTATTTATTGCTAAAATATTAATTTTCCAATCCATTGAATCCCTTAAACTTTATCGGTTATGAGGGACTCCAATATTTTATCAGATAGAACGTTCCCCATATCAGAAGACCCACCCCCAAGCCAATCAACCAAATTGGAATGTGTCCCTCCCGTTCGCGCAATCCGGCAGTATTGTAAAAATATTCTTTTTTTTTCTCCCCCGAATGCGGGTCCTGCTTTTTATCTTTGTCCATTTTCATATAAATCTTGGTTCAGGTTAATATCACTCTGATTCCTTTCAGTCTTTATTACCCCCTTGGATCACGCTCCAGATTTGATCTTTGACGGTTGCCAAATTCTCGGCTTCCAATCCAGCCTCAAGTAAGGTGTTCTCATAGGTTTTTATACGCAGTGATTGGACATAATGCACGATATCCCAAATTTCCGCCGCCGACAACTGATCCTGATATAACGGCATGGGAACTCCTCCGATCCCGTTCATCAGGGTTATAAAGAGGTGACGGCTATCATTCCCCAATTTCACCCCTCCTTTTTTCCCAGCCGCCAGGTGGAAGTTTGCCGGTTGAATGGGATAGCCCCAGCTATCTTTTATTCTGCCAGCTAAAGCTCCGTTGCCTTTCCCTTCCTCACCATGACAAATTTTGCAATTGCTCTGGTAAAGATTTTCTCCGTTTTTTACGGAATCCGGTGTCCTTTTGGGTTCGAGAGGTACTGAAATGGATTCCTTTACCTCTTCGCTTTCCCAGCGTTTGGAAAAGGTTTTTAAATATTGAATGACCGCATAGAGTTCTTCGCCCTTAAGGGAATACCAGGCGGACATGGAAGTCCCCCAAAGCCCGTGCTTCAAGGAATAAAAAAGATCGCTATCCGTGGGAAGAGAATCTTTCCCTGGAGTGGAGCGGAACTTAAACACGCCCTTGGTAAAATCCCTCGGTTTGGGATTCAGAAATTTTGCCGCGGGGCCCATGCCGTCCCCCTTGGCTCCGTGGCAGCCCTGGCAACGCATTTCATAAACCTGCTTTCCGGTGGGTAACAAGGATTCTTTATTTGGCGAATCAAATTCCACCGGAATCCCTTGTGCGATGGTTGTGGAAGAAAATCCAGCGCGCCAGTCACCTATATTCGTTCCCATCCGCTGAAGGTAGGCGATCAAAGCTTTACCGTCCTCATTAAGAATGGGTTCCTCATTCTCGTTTTTTTCAAACAACCAGGGGAATCGAGGCATGATGGAATTACCTATTACTCCTCGCGGATTCCAGAAATGCGCCCGGTGCCAGTCGTCTCCATACTTACGGCCCACTCGCGTCAAATCCGGTCCGATTCTGCGGGTGCCCAATAAATGGGGACGGTCAAACACATGCTCGCCCGCCTGCGAAACGGGGCCCCAGCGCCATGATTCGCCAGTGACGGACCGGATGTATTGCGAATGGCAATACCAGCAACCCTCTCGTATGTAAACCTGCCGGCCCCGGGTTTCCTGCTCGGTATAAGGAGATACCTCAATCAAAGCGCCCGTCATCACTTCTTTCACAGTGGCGGTTTGTTTTTTCATGGTCAAAAGGGGGAGTGCGCCCTGAATGATCACTGCAAGGCTGAAGAAACCGATTCCGGCGGTCACCAAAATGGTGGACGGGGATTCCAACCAGTTCTGCCTTGGTATGGAGCGAAGGGGCAGGTCCTGCACCGCTGGTTTTTCATGGGATTCGGAATCTACGGATTCTCCTTCTCGAGAGGTTTTTATGAAATTGAACGCCATGATGACAAGACTGAGAACCATCCCCAAGCCCCCAAATGTCCTCGTGATCCATCCGGATTGGATGGTCTGCATGGTGCTTAAAAAATTGATCCCTTTTTCCAGTAAAACGCCTTGCACCATTCCCTGGATCGTCAGCCCCAGAAACATGACGCCAAAACCGATGAGGGTGAGCCACAGATGCCAACTAGCCAATCGGCTACTCCAGAGTTGCTTTCCCGTCACCCGGGGCCAGACATAATACAGTCCTCCTACCACCCAGCTGACCATGGCGCCAAAAACCGTGACGTGAGAATGACCGATGACAAAATCATTGAAATGGGTGATCTCCTGAACCCGCCGCAATCCTTCAATGGACCCTTGGACACTGCCGAGTAAGTAGAAAACCGCTCCCAGCATTAAAAATTTTGCCGCCGCGTTATCCCCACCCGGTTTTCCCAAAAAATGGCTCCATTGATTTCGAACCGTGCCGAAAAAATTGACCGTCACCGTGCAGACGGGAAGAATCAACATGATTCCCGAAACAATGGAAATGGTTTGGGTCCAATGCGGGATGGGGCTGTAAATATAATGATGGGTTCCCACAAAGGGATAAAATAAAGCCAGGGCCCAAAATCCAAGTAAGGATAATTTATGGCTGAACAGGGCTTGTTTCGTGCTTAAGGGAAGGAAAAAATAAATGACGGCCAAGCCCGCCGGGGTCATCCACAAACCCACGATGTAATGAATATATAAACCATGTAAGGCGGCGCTGTCGGCGCCCGTTATATTCGCGTAGGGGAGAACGACGTTGCCCAAAAACAAATTGAAAATTGTCCAGACAAAAGCGGCAGTGATGTACCAGAGTGAAACATAAAACCGGGGTTCGGCTCTTTGGAATATGGTTCCCAGAACTTGAACCGAGACCGCAAGCAATACGGCCCCGCGGATGAGGTTTAATGGCCATTCATATTCCGCGACTTCGAACCCCAGGTTGTACCCAAAAAGTAAGGAAAAGGAACCGAAAATAATAAATAAATTCCATAACCATAAAAGCGGGGTGGACCAATTTTCCTTATACAACCTCCTGCCGCAAAGAAGGGGAACCACATAATAAACCAGCCCAAGAAAAATGGTTGAGAAAGCACCAAAAACGACACCATTCACATGAATGGGCCGCACCCGACCAAAAGTGAACCAGGCCCATTCTCCAAAAAAGTCGGGGTGGTGGAACTTGATCGAAATGAAAGCGCCCAGTGACGGGAACACAATGATCCACAACAGGCCCCACCCCAACCAGGCCCTCACTATCTTGTTATTGACTAATTCTGGATTGGACAAAGGTTTTCAGGTCAAAAAAGGTTTAACGACTAAATCAGATGGGACGGCCTGTCCCCCTCCAGAAATTCATCCATTTGAACGCGTTCCCAGCTAACGATTTCATTTAATTTCAGCAGATGATCGCAAAAAGCAGGCCCGAATGGTGGCGGTTCTCTATGCCCTCCATTTCATTAGGTTGCACCCAAGCGGGACAACGACAAGGACGGTTTAATCCTCCTCAAAAGCATTCGGGGAAGGCGCGGGGTCTGGCGGTACCCCTTTAGGAAGGTTCCCCTAAGGTCAAAACGGATACCCCCAAAAAACATTTCGAAGGACTCCTCGTAAATTTTTTAGCACTTTTTGACCCGTTAAGACATCTAATATTTTAACAGGAAAATTTGGATTGGTATTGGAAAATCTCCCGAAAATACCAGAGACGTTTTAGGCAAGCACCTTTTTAAACCTTTCAAGTGTTGGTTCAGGAGGCAAAGACTTCGGGGATGCGAAAAAAATTTTGTATTGAAAAATAGTTTGCCCTCAAACTCATATTGTAAGTTAAGGTGAAAATTTCTTATTCTACGATCCAGGCAATTTAAAATTCCGCCAGATTTATACTTAAAATTTTTTTAAAAAGTGACAGGAGGCGCCATGTATCGGATATTGTTTGTTTGCTTGACTTCCCTTTGCCTAATTTTCCCAGTTAGTCTGGCGTTTGCGGAAACCGGTGGTACCCCGGTTTGTCCCCAAGATAGAAAAACCCCACAGGCTCCCCCGGAGTTTTTAAATTTGAAAAATCCCCTGCAAAAAAATAAGGAGACACTTGCAGCCGGAAAACAGCTCTACGAACAATCCGCGCAACCTTTACAATGCAAAGTCTGTCATGGCGTCAAGGGTAACGGATTGGGAGAGCCCGGTTTCGAAAGCAATCCCCCTGCACGCAATTTCACATGTTCCAAGACCATCAAGAATTTGCCAGACGGGCAACTGTTCTGGGTGATAAAAAATGGATCTCCCGGCACCGTCATGATGGGATATTCTGATTTAAAGGACGAGGATATTTGGAAACTGATTCTCTATATTCAGGAATTTGCAAAATAATATAGAATTATTTTGATTCGAAAAATAAAGGACGAATAATGAATTTCCCTCTGGAATTTTCAGTTTCAAGTTCATCCACATCTGGCATTGACACATTATGGGATGCGAAATATGAAAAGAATTCTCTCAAATGTGCCATTCCCCCCTGCTTTGAGGGACCGGGCAAAGGAGCGTCGCCCGAAGATCTTTATGCCCTTTCCTTGCTCAATTGCTACATAGCCACTTTTAAAGTTTTTGCAGAAAAATCCAGGCTCAAATATGACAAAATTGAAGGAACTGCTAAATTAGTTCTCGACCAGGACCCTAGTGGAAATCCCTGGATGGCAAAGGTCATTTTGAATTACAAACTTTTTTCTCCAGACGACAAAAATCGAGCTGAAAGAATCTTGAAAAAAGTTGAAACCCAGTCCATGGTCATTAATTCCGTTAAGTCCAATGTGGAAATCAATTGGACCGTAATATGATTCCCAAGGTATCCAGCGAAATTAATAACTCGACCTCTTTAGGAAGGGGTCTTTTTATTTTTGATCCCTTTCAACTTTCAAGAAACTTTTTTCATATTTTAAATCCCTTCCGGGAAAAATTATTTTCAATAAACAATGAGAACCCCTGGCCCTCTTTTCTAGAGACCCAAATGGAAAATAAGAAAAAATATCCTGAGAAAATTTCCAGGGAACAGGGGGAACTCATACTCGCCCTTTATTTTTTTCAAATTTTTAATCGAAAGCAAATTTCCCTTGATCTTCGTCCTAAGTATTTTCATTTTGAAAATGGTAAAGGCTTCTGGATACCTTCCACTTTGACCTATAAATTTTCGGATCATTTTCTGAAGGGACTCCAGAAAATTTATATGGGTTTATTCAGCGGCGATTACAAATTATCCAAAGAGGGCATGCATCAAACAGGTTTAATTCCTTCATACTTGAATGAGGCTGGGGGGAATGAAATTTTTTCCGCTTTTCTGACCCATTTTTCAGACGCCGACAAAAAACCGATCCCATTCACCTTCGGTTATTTTTTTAAATCATTCTCAACTATCCTTAAAATATTCCTGAAACATCGAGTAAAACTTCCATCGGAGTTTGCTATATTTGGCTGTTACCTTTTTTCTCTGTACCTTTGCTTAAGGCAATTTCCACAAGAACTTGATGTGGCTTCCGCTTTTCAAAAAGGATTTCGAAACCCTAACTAAAGATTTGCGGTTTTCTGCGAATGCCGAAGGAATTTAATGAAGGCACGTAACTATTCCCCATTAAATCCGCCCCGTGACAATTGACCCGCTCCCCGGGATCTGGACCATTTAAAATGCGAATACTCTCAGCCCGACTGTAGCCAAAACTTTTAGAAAGTAGGGGGAAAAGGTCTGAAAAGGGGAAAACTAAATAGTGGCTCAAAAGACGCCTAAATAATTAATAATAAAGGGGTTTAAAAACCTCTTGAAATGCAATTGTTGAAATATCGAAAAAGAGTTCTCTAGAATGGCATTTAAGAGTTCAGTGGTTCGTTCCTCAGCTCCAATTTAAATTGATAGAAATCATTTCAAAGAATGAAATTCTCTCCTGCCTGTTGGTCTTCAATTGAGTCTGGACAAGACGGACTATGATAACGGACTTCTAATCCGTAGGTCGTAGGTTCGAATCCTACCGGGCGTACCATTTTAAACAGGCATCTGGTCTGAATCCAAACCAGGTGCTTTTTTTCTTTCGGTTAATAATCTTACTCTCCTTTTTGTGACAACTCCGTAACAATGTCTACTCTCCTTCTTAATACTATTCACTTAGTATAAACAAAACGGGCAATATGAGTTCGGTCCGAAGCGCATTGCCAAAAAAATAGCAGGCTCTCTTTTAAGAAAACGTCCCCTAAGAAGGCCTCAAGTTTTCCCTCCAAAGTCGCCAGCCTTTCCAGTTCAACAAACCATTTCCCCCCTAATTTAAATCCTACGCTCCATCCCAATTGTCAATAAAAAGTGACCTCTCCTTAACCAAATGTTGACACGCACTCATCATCATTACCTGTAAGAAAAGAATTTGAAACATCCCAAGCAATTTTTGAAGGTACGTAATTTCTATTACTTGTGAGTAGCAATCAACTTTTAGAGGAGATATTAAGTTATGTTTAAAAAAATATTCATGCTTTCGGTCACTGTATTGCTCCTGAGTGCGGGAACCGCTGTTGCCGATCCGTCTTCTTCGGATTGGAATGATAGCTGGGGCTTTCCATCTCCAGCGGAAAAGGCCAACACACTGACTCAAGCCATTGAAATGGAATTCGTTGAAGAAGGCGGATTTAACAACGAAACCAATCACAATTACTGGAGCACTCAGAATTGTGACGCAGATGGCGCCTGTTTGAACGGAGATGTGCTCGCTATTGGCAACCAGGTGATTGTTGAAGGCGATAACAATGATGTCACTGGTACCAATGATGGAAATGTAGCTGCGCAAAACAACAATGGCTCCGGTTCGATCGACCAGAACAACGGCGGCAATCCTTACGATAACTATTAAACAACTTTAGAAATAAATGGAGGCATTTTTTATGTTCAACGAGAAATTTAAAAAGCTGGGCATCGCTTTTGGCTTGCTGGTTCTGGGCAGCGGTTGTGCCGCAACCACACCCTACAAGGAAAACATGGAACTGACGCAAGGGCCCAAAGCGGTTTCCCAGATCATGACGCCTTACGACTCGTTACTTTCCTGCCTGAGTTCGGCTTACAAAGGGAAACAAGCCAACATCGGCGTCGGTTCGGTGAGTGACGAAACTGGAAAATTTTCTATTTCCGACACGGGCAATGGGAAATTCATCACTCAGGCCGCTGGAGACATCGTTCAAAGCGCTCTACTGGAATCTTCAATTGTCAAGGTGGTCAATCGACGCGACCCCAGAGTGATGAAGCTGGAAGCGGCTTTCGGCGGGAAAGTAAAATGGATCAGCTCCGATTACCACATTACAGGGTCCATCAACAGCCTGGATTTTCTTCCCGGCGGCGGTATTGACGCCAATGTTTACGGCATCGGAGCCAAATATCGACAGCACCGCATGTTGGTCGGCATGGATCTGTTCATGACCGATACCCGAACCTCTGAAGTCATTTCTCATTCCTCTGTTTTCAAACAGATCGTTGCTGACGAAGTCGGCGCCAGCGTGGGCCGCTTTTTCGGAACCACTCTCGTCGCCATTGATTTGGGTGAACAGCGTCGTGAAGCGGTTCACTTTGCTCTGCGCAATATGCTGAAAATGGCAGTTTTTGAAATGCTGACCGACCTTTACAACGTGGACAGCAAGAGCTGCTCCTCTATCATCGAATCGGTTGAGGGTGTGGAAGAGGCAGACAAACCAGTTGCCAAGACCGTTACCGTTGAACCATTTGACGGAGAAGCAGAATGGCAACAGGCATCCTTCTAAACTTCTGAATGAATTATGACTGGAAGGAATGATTTTATCAACTCAGCGCGTTGCTGATTTTGTTCAATTCAATTTTTTGGAGAATCTTATGAAGAAAAAGATGGTTTCCTCATTAGCAATTTTCCTGGTAGGTTTTGCTTCCTCTGCTTACGCAGACAGTTTCTACCAGGGAAACATCAACTTAGGATGGGTACACGACAAGACCTATACCCATGCTTATGATGATATTGCAGGCAACAATATCTCAACACTCGCAGTGGGATCGGCCCTCGACATTGATAATAGTCAGGACTACAACCATTTCGGGTCGCTCAATCTGAATTATGGTTCTGTAAAAGCAAAAACCATTACCAAGGCTCATGATGATGTGGATGGCAACGATATTTCCACCAAAGCCATTGGCGCCCAGACAACCATTGTGAATCAGGACGGGGATGCAGGCCATAACGAGCTTTTTACGCTGAATATCAACAAGGGCCGCGTGAAAGCTTTTACCAAAACCAAGTCTAAGTATGATGATGTTGAATTCAACACCATCTCTACGGTTGCCGTTGGCGCTCTGACCGACATCGACAATCAGGAGGACCCGAACAAGTTTTTCACTTTTAACAAGAACAAGGGTTCCGTAACGGCGAAAACCATTACCTCTGCGCATGACATGGTGCAGGAAAATGAAATTTCCACGGTTGCCGTTGGTGCTTTGACACGCATCAAGAGTGATGAGAATCGAAATGAATTCTTCACCATCAACTTGAACAAAGGCCGAGTCAAGGCCACCACCAAAACCCACGCCTGGGACGATGTGGATGGCAATACCATCTCCACACAAGCCATTGGCGCCCAAACGACCATTGCTACGGGAGACTATCGTAATAAATTCTTCACGGTCAACCTGAACAAGGGTTCTGTTCGAGCTAAAACCGAAACCTTCGCGGATGATGATGTGGAACGCAATACCATCTCAACCACGGCAGGCGGAGCTTTAGTGGGTATTGAGAATGATGGAACGCGAGATCACTTTTTCACGCTCAATGCCAACAAGGGGTATGTAAGTGCGGTGACGAGCACCCATGCTTACGAGGACGTACACGACAATATCATCTCTACCTTAGCCGTGGGCGCACAAACCTCTATTAATAGCATGGATTATGGCAATGAGTTTCTCACCCTCAACATTAATAAAGGTCCGGTCAGCGCACAGACCAATACCTGGGCTTCCGTTGATGTTAGAGACAACGACATCTCCACCAAAGCCATCGGCGCTTCTCTTTCCATCGGGAATGAGAATTACTATGGCAGTGTCACCCCAAGCAAGTTCTTATCTTTGAACCTGAATCTGGGGGATGTTGCGGCCCAAACCAACACCAGTGGATACAATGTGAGCGGCAACTCCATCTCCACGGTTGCAGTAGGAGCCGCAACAAGCATCACCAATAAGTAAGTTAAGCCAAAGTTGGGATGATTTCATCCCAAAAATTAAAGACGGCAAGGAGGAAATCTCCTTGCCGTCTTTTTTTATCTGTTCCTGTTGGTTGTGGGCTTATATGTTTTTACCTGTGGATAATGCTCAACCCGCCGACGCTGAAACCAACCGATCCCCCTGGAAATACGCCCCGGCTGAATAGGAACGAAGTGCCAAACGGAGAAATAAAATGATGCGGCAGAAAAATGCCTGACCCCACTCTAAAATCCGTGCGATGAGAGGTTATGGTATAAAGCAGAGCCAGTGAATCGTATTTCTCCTCACCATAAAAACCGCCGCCATAATATCCGTTC
>JAJDBE010000059.1 GCA_029261515.1 Nitrospinaceae bacterium
ATTCAAATGGACTGGAACAAGGTCAAGGGTTTGAAAGACGGCATCGGCAAAAACGGGGTGTGCAGTAATTTCGCTTTTGAGTATGCGGATAAAACCTGGGAATTTTTGAAAAATTTCAAGCAAGGGAACGCGGTTTTCACCTTCCCCAATACGGCGACGAAATGCGGCGGCGCGCCGCAGAAAATCATGTGGCTGGCGGAACACTATTTCCAAAAAACCGGAATCCGCGACAAAGCCAATGTTATCTTCGCTTCGGCCAATCCGGGAATTTTCGGCATTCCCCGATATGCCGCAACGCTGAATCAACTGGTCAAAAAGCGGAACGTCATCACCAAATTTCGGCACAACCTGATCGAAATACGCGCTGAAGCCAAAGAAGCGGTGTTTGAAAATCTGGAAAACGGCTCCAAAGAAACGATTCCCTATGAAATGATTCATGTCACGCCACCGCAAAGCGCCCCGGATTTTATCAAAACCAGTCCACTTGCCGATAAGAAAGGGTGGGTGGATGTGGATGCCTACACCCTGCAGCACAAAAAATACGCCAATGTTTTCGCGCTCGGCGATGTCAGTAACCTGCCCACCGCCAAGACCGGGGCGGCAGTCCGCAAACAAGCCCCGGTTCTGGTGAAGAATCTCCTGGCTCTTAGGACAAAACAACCTTTAGCCGCTAGGTATGATGGCTATACTTCCTGCCCCTTGATCACAGGGTATGGCCGTTTGATTCTGGCGGAGTTCGACTACGGCGGAAATCCCAAGGAAACTTTTCCGTTCGATCAAAGCAAGGAACGGCTCAGCATGTACTGGCTCAAAAAATATATCTTGCCTCTCCTCTATTGGTACGGGATGCTCAAGGGAAGAGCGTAACACGAACGGGAGAACAGAATGTCCTTGTGGTTGTGGATCGGCATTGGCGGGTTTTTCGGCGCCATTTTAAGGTTTGCCTTAAGCGGCTGGATACAAAGCGGCGCGGTGACTTTTCCTATCGGAACTTTGGGGGTCAACTTCATCGGCAGTTTTTTGGTCAGTCTGATCTTGTATCTTTCTGAATACCGCGGGTTTTTCAGTGAAGAAGTGCGGATTTTTCTGACCATCGGCGTACTCGGGTCGTTCACCACCATGTCGACCTTCAGTTACGAATCGTTCAAGCTGATGGAACAGGGAGAGATGGGTTTGTTCGGATGGAACGTCGCCGGGACCTTTCTACTCACTTTTCTGGCGGTTTTTCTGGGCAAAGTGCTCGTCACCAACATCGGGTGGGACTGAATATGAAAAAAGAATCGGAAGCGGTGTTACTCAGAATTTTTATCGGCGAGTCGGATAAGCACGAGGGGAAACCGCTCTACAAATACCTGATCGAAATGTTCCGCAAGGAAGGCCTGGCCGGGGCCACCGCCCTGCGCGGGATTGCCGGGTTCGGCAAAACCAGCCATTTTCATACCACTTCCATCCTGCGGCTCTCTACCGATCTGCCCATTGTCATCGAAGTGGCGGACAAGCAGGAAAACATCGATAAAATTAAACCCAAACTGGATGCAGTGATCGAACAGGGTTTGATCACGGAAGAAAAAATAAAAATCATTCTTTATGAAGGCAATCAAAAAGATTAAACCGAATCATGAACCCTAAAACGACAGTTGATCCCTTTCTATATTCATTGTCCGCAAAAGAGCATGAGGTCTTGCTTCTGGAAATTGAAAAATCGAGTTAAAAGTTTGGGATCAAAAAACCATTGAGATTGACAGATATTTTAATCCCAATACAGTTAGAATTTTAATTGGGAATAATACTGATTATCACAACCTCTTGCGCACATGAAACGTTTTTCTCCGCATCTGAATTGTCCACTCGCATCGTCACCCGCCTGACTCATGCAGGACTCAAATTGCGAATCGCATTGTTTCATGCAGGATGAAAAATTCTGGTTCAGTAAAAATTTCGATCCTAAACTTTTATTATTCAAAACCACTGTCTTAAGATGGGTGGATTCAGATTGCTTCTCTGAATGTTTATTCGTTAATGAAAAATCCTGCGCCTTAAGTTCTTGACTCGCAGGTTCGACCGCATGAGCAAGGTTGACCAGAAGTGAAAGAACCATCAAGCAACCAAGAACCGCAACTAACTTTTTCATTTAAAACCTCCTATTCAACGTCTGGGATTAGAAAATTTCCAGAAAAGCAAGACCTCAAATAAAAAGTTCTCGAGCTCAATCCATGTTTCAGGAATAATTACTCTAGTGGATAGGGAATACTTCCATGACACTCGATAATGCATTCGGAATGCGGAATGCAAAAATTTTTTAATTAGACAAATACTGATACCGCAAGTGGGTGCCAGGCGGACCTTCCTCTGAAAAACTTGGAAACAGGCACCCACTCTTGATATTATTTTTAGGAAAAGGTTTTAACTACTCACCTTTCACGGCAATCTTTTTCACCTCTTTTTTAGCTTTCTCGGATTTTGGAAGTTTTACCGTCAGAACTCCCTTTTTAAAAGTGGCTTCAATTTTTTCGGACTGAATTTCAGCCGGCAGAGGGATTCTCCTCTCGAATTTACCGAAGGACCGCTCCATCCGATAGTAGTTTTTCTGTTTCTCTTCCTTCTCGTGTTTCTTTTCACCGGACAAAGTCAGCACATTGTCGGCAAGAGAAACTTCGATGTCCTTTTCCTCCATACCGGGAAGTTCGGCTGTGACCTGAACCTCCTCATCCGTTTCCGTGACATCCAACTTTGGCATGGGAGCCGCACGCTCCATCAATTCCGAACGAAACGGAGCGTCCTCAAAGAAGCCACGGGAAAAATTGCGGAACATGCGGTTCATTTCACGCTCCATAGACCCGAACGGATTTTCCATCAAAAACTTGTCATCATCATTCGCCCTTGGAATCAAATTTTTTAAATTCATAACAAACCCTCCTCTCAAAATTCAAATAATAATCAACCTAGAAGGACCTGGAAACATTAAGTTTAACAGGGGATCATTACCCCTTCTACTAAATAGATAGAACCCGTTCCCTGGCCTGTCAAGCCGTTGGAGCAAAAAACTTCTCCGCCCAATTACCCATAAAAAAACAAATATTTGCAAGAGAACTGCTTAGAGATGTTTCTACCCAGAAAGGCAAAGAAGGGCCGCTAATAGGGAATTTTTACGGGGGATTCTCTATGCTATAATCCCTCCTTGCCAAACAGGGTTGGCGGCAAAAAGACGAGGGCCTCCCTGGGCGACGATCCAATCACCCGCACCCAAGCGCCCGTAGCTCAGCTGGATAGAGCAACGGACTTCTAATCCGTAGGTCGCAGGTTCGAATCCTGCCGGGCGTACCAATAAAAAAGGGGGTTATCCGATTTGGATAACCCCGATATTATATATGGGTAGCATGGCGGGTAGCGTTTGAGAACAATACTTTGAAGGAAATAACACCTTCCTTCCGACCGCCAAATTTAATAGGCTACGGTCTAAACCGCAATCCATTTTTAGTTAATGTGGGCATTTGAGGTAAGTTCGATTAATTGGCGTTATCAAAAAAACTGATTCGTAATCAGTAGGTCGGCGGTTCAATTCCGCCCGCTGGCTCCATGAATTTATATAGTTAAAATAAACCGCCTACTCAATTCTTCATTAGGCCCGCGTATGGGTATAAAGTTGCAGTTAGAATGGGATAGAGGATAAGCGGGAAAAGGTGGGAAATATAGGAATAAAGTGGGATATCTAAATCAATAATTAATTGGCTTGGCTATTAAGTTTTTCTTTTAGAGCCACGCAATCATAATCTTCTTCATAAACATCACCAATCAACAAAAAGCCAGATATCAAGAATGCTAAAGCCAAGTATGTTAATTTAATGGTCGTCCCTAAATAGTTGATGAATGTTTACTGGAGATAAAATAGCTTAACGATTATCTGGTTCTTTTTCGGTTTCCTTTGTTTCGGAGTAAATCGTATCGAATTGCTTGAGCTTTTGCCCAGTCAGGGCTACCCCAGCGTAATCCCCTTGATCCGTGTAGGTTTGAAGGGCTTTTTTTGCGTACTGGACAGCTGTTTCCCCGTCTTTCATATTATCCGCTATTGAGGCGATATTTATTTGCATTTGGGGAACGGACTCGTGGCCCGGGTTTAACTGAATCCCTTCCTTGAAAACTGCAATCGCTTCTTTATAGCGACCCGAATTCCCATAAGCCGTGCCCAAACCCAGGTAAGCCGGAATATGATTCAGGTTTATATTTAAGGCTTTTTTAAATGCCTCAATGGCCTCAGGAATATTTCCTTGCATTCCCATCTTGTTGCCCATAAGGACATATTCCGAAGCATCCATTGATTTTTCCTGAGTGGTTGCCTGGAATACAATGACAGCTGCTAAAATCAGAAAAACAAGAATTGCCAGATTTCTTTTCATGGTTGCGCCTTTTAATGGGTGAGCTTTCTCATGATCATTTTTTAAGCTCAGGCTATCTTACAGTATTGATGCCGACTTCCAAATCGTCATCCAAACCATCAAGGCCTCTGGATTTACGGGTTTTCTTAAGATTTCCCATAAAGTGTTCGTTGCATTTAATGCAGATCCATCCTTCCCCAGAAAAGATCCAGCATTCATCCTCTACCCATTCCTGCGCTTCTTCCTCGCTGTCACAAAACTCCCCCTTTTGAAGGCAGTCTTTGGCAACTTTGGTCTGACACTCGACCGAATATTGATTATTTTTCTGCACGATCAACGCGGGCTCCTTCTTTTGATTGCTTTCTTTGTTCATAACCATTCCCTTCCAATGCTTGGCAATATTAGCCCAATCCTAATACAATATCTGAATCAGGCTTCAGGAGGTTAGTTGTAGCATTTAATTTTTTAAGTATTTAAATGTTTTACAAAAACGTTTTTTAAAATCAGGAAAAACGGAATCCACCAAATTAAATCATTGGTAATGATATGCACACCAAAAATAAGGGGGAGTTCCTCTTGTATTAAGGCCCCGGCAAATCCTAAGGGTCCAAGAATCTTCCCAAGAAAACCCACCAATACAATAGGCCAATGTATCAACGGATTTGCGGCTGCAATCCAATAACCCAGACCATAGACTCCAACAATCATACCGATGCATTGCCACAGTTGCGGATATAAGGGGGCACGCATACCCAATATCTCAAAACTGTGAATAGGGAACAATATGGCGATGCCTCCCCAAATAACGTTATAAATGGCGGCAAGCCTCAAGGTTGTTCGCATACTCTTGATAGACATATAATTCCTAAATGCTGGAGTTGATATAAGTTTCTAACGTAAACTTTAAATGTTCAACTCTACAAAAATTTGAGGATAACAATAATGACGACCCTGTGGATATTAAAACTACATCTTTTTATATCCTTTGCCTTAACTGGCGTTATTTGGTTCATTCAGATTGTTCATTATCCAAGCTTTCACTATATTGAAAAAACGAACTTCAAGGAATTTGAACAAGCTCATATTTATAGAACATCCATCCTGCTGGGACCTTTAATGACTTTAGAATTCGTGACCGGGGCATTTCTATTGGCAATATCTTTTTACTTACCCGGCCATATTCTTTGGATTAATTTTATTTTCATTGTTTTAATCTGGTCAATCACCTGGTTTTGGAGCATTCCTCTACATAAAAAAATGAACAGGGGGAAAGACAGGGATTTAATCAACAATTTAATCCTCTCCAATTGGCCCAGGGCAATTTTATGGACAGGCAAAAGTTGTCTTCTTTTAATTTATTTTCCGAATTAAAAATTATTTCAATGAGATTTTTCTCCAATTTGTCCATTTACCTATAGTTGCTAGAGCCTCTTTAGAACTATTTAATTTTATTCTTGAAGGTTCCAACCTCGATCTTTCATGCATTTAATATAAATTGGATGTGTTGTAACGGGAAACTCCGCGTACGCGTCGCAGTAAGCATGATCATTTTCAAACTTTATCTCATTAGCCGTTAAGCTTTCGTTTTGGGGTGTGGTGCCGCACCCGCAGAAAACCATAAAAAGAAAAAGAACCGATGCAATTTTAATCATGGCTCACCTCATTTTCTTTATTCCAAGGGATAAGAAAAACTCAGACTTCGGATGTAGAAAATTTTCCATACCGGTTAAAAATATTTTTAAGAACAAAAAAGAGAATAGAAAATAAAGGAATCGAAACTAAAACCCAGCCCAAACAAGCCAGAACCAAATAGTTGAATAGTTCCTGGACCGCTTGAAAAAAATCAGCATTAAAAGCGGAAATCAGAGTGGATTCGGAAATTGCCTCCAAAGATTTTCCCGAAATTCTTTCGCCAATTTGTAAAAAGGGAAAAAATAAAATAATTTGCAAGGGAAAGGCAACATAGTTTGCGATCTGAATAGCGGGTAAGTTCAGGCGGAATGAAATTGCTGCCAGAGTGCAAAGCAGGGTTGTTGTCCCAATGACCGGGAAAACACTGAGGGTCATGCCCAGGGCAATCACCAAGGCCAATTTGGATGGACTCAATCCCTGTTTTAACAGATTGATCAGTGGGAGATATATTTTCTCTCGAAAAATGGAGGAAGCTTTCATGGCGCACTTTCAAAATAAAAGCAGGTTAAATATATTAACAAGCCTGGTTATCCCGTTTTTCTTCTGGCGACTCAACCCATTGAGCCAGGCACTGGCTGTGTAATGGGTGTTGGGGAGTCCAAATCAGTTTGGAAAGGTCGTAGCCTTTTGCCTTGGTACCTTCAATTATGAAGGAAAGAAGGTTCTGGTCCAGTTTAGGTTTCCGGCTTAGAATCCAAATGTTTTCCCTATCAGGCTCCCCCACCACGGCATATTGATAATCACCTCCTACATCAATTACCCAATAATTTAGCTTGAAGGGCCAAATGAATTGAACTTTCCATTTGGCCTGGGTCTTTGGTTCCACCACCCAACCCGTTCCGTTCATTTTGCTGATCTTACCCTCGAACCCATGTTTCCGGCAGACGTTGGTAACATCGATCTTCCCATCGTTGGTGAGCTTGTAATGGGCGATCATCGCGAAACAATTTTTTTCCACAAACCAGGGGTTATGCGCGATTTCAAACCAGGTTCCCTGGAAACGTTCGAGGTCCAAATGAGGAATAACCTTCAACTCATGGTTGTTCGCATTTACGAGCGAGGCATTGAAGTCAAGATATATCGAGGCCACGCAAAGAAAAAAAACTAAACTTAAAATTCTTCTCATTGTCATATTTTTGGCCAAAAGATGTCCCTAAAGGATCGACTTTTAGTGGCACGATAAATAAAGTAAACCAGCGTGGCTATATTCCCCAGAATATAGAGAGCGAAAGTCCACGCAATGCCTTTCATCACGCTGTTCTCCATGACTCCGATCCAGACACCAATGAAAGTCAAGGCGATATAAATATCCACCAAAGTGGCAATGCCCCAGCGGATAGCGATTAATTGCTCGACCCCAACGAAAACATTCGATTCAATGCTAGCCCAAACAATGATCCAAAGTAATGCAATCAGTAGGAAACCCGCCAATAGGATGGAAGGAAAATTTTTATTTTTCATAATTTACCTTTCCAGTTTGATTTTTGTGAAATAGATAATGAGATACACCCCACTCGTTTCCATGGCGATATCCAAACAATTCCGCGCAGGCCATGAAAAAAATTCGCCATCGATAAAACCATTGTTCTGAATTTCCCCTCCCGTATAAGCGGGTAAATAACTCGCGAATTTTTTCTTTATGTTCACCCATATTGCGAAGCCAGGCCTCAGCGGTTTTTTGATAATGTTGTCCATTCCACCACCATTGCGACTCCAATTTCAAATCCTCCTGAAAATAACCCGGCAAATCTGAAGAAGGCATAATCCCGCCGGTGAAAAAGTAGCGGCCCATCCAATTGTCCGCCCCCTCTGTATCAAAGAAATAAGGAAACCGCCGATGACAAAAAATATGGATGAACAATTTTCCATCCGGCTTCAACCAGGAAGCAATTCGTTTAAATAAAGACTGGTAGTTCCGCATATGCTCTAACATTTCAATAGATACCACTCGATCAAATTGACCAGAGGGAGTAAATTTATTCATGTCGCAGGTAATTACGTCAAGGTTATCTATTCCCCTGCGAGAGCAAACATCCACAATAAAATTCCGTTGCAGATGGGAATTGGAGACCGCCGTCACCTTGCAATTCGGGTAAAGTTCAGCCAGCCAGAGGGAGAGCGATCCCCAGCCGCAGCCAAGTTCCAAAACCTCCATACCATCCTCTATCTGGGCACGTTTACATGAAATAGCCAATGAGGCGGCCTCAGCTTCCGTAAGAGTTTGGACCCCTTCCCCCCAAAAACATCCGCTGTACTTTTTATAGTCGCCCAGGACCATTTCGAAAAACTGAGGAGGTAATTCATAATGCTGTGCGTTGGCGTCATCGGTATGAAGGGCAATGGGACCGCTCTTCATTTGCGAGACAAATTGCTCTTTTGAAGTTAATCCATCATGGAGAAAAGTTTCCGATTCATCCCGCAATCTCTGCCTGACCAGACGGCGAATTCCCCATCGCGTTAGACTGTCAGGGACAAGTCCCCGTTCCATAAAATTGATTAAACTTTCCATCACGCTTTCTCCTTGGGAATCCAGGGGAAAAAAGGGCTTGTCGTCTGTTGATAAATCCGGTAAGCCTCGCCCCGGCTTTTCAACGCCTGTAACTCCGTGTATGGGATTCCCGTCACTTTTCTTAATAGGACCCACATGACAATGGGTCCGGTAAAAGCCGCCCACCAAAAAGGGGAGCCAATGGATAACAACACATAGCACCACCAATGGAGCCATTCAAAAAAATAATTGGGATGCCGGGAATATCGCCACAAACCCACCTGGCACACCTTTCCTTTGTTTGCCGGGTTGGAACGGAAACGGGCCAATTGCCTGTCCGCCCAAAATTCGCCAAAAATGGAACCCGCCCAAACTGCGATGGCGATAAAATCCCAAATCACCAATCCCTGTTGAGGGTTCATGGCGACCGTCCAAAAGGGGATCGCAAAAATCGCCACAAAAAGAGCCTGCCCCTGAAAGAAAACAAAAAAACGAAATTTGACGCGATCTCCAAAGACCCGGCGAAGATTCTGGTATCTTCCATCTTCGGCTTTGGCCTTAATGACACGGTCGATCAATAAATAAGTTCCCAAACGGATTCCCCAGAATCCTGCCAGAAGGGCGAGCAAAAGCCGCCGCGTACCGTCCCCGGTTCCCATCAGAGAAAAGTAAATCGCTGCGCCAGCCAAGCCATAGGCCCATCCCACATCGGCAATTCCCGCATCCTGATGCTTGTTCTGATACAACCAAAGGCCGACCATCACCAGCATCATGCCCCCCCACCAATGTAATAGAAGGATGAGCTGGCTCATTGATTCTTCCTCTCAGTTTGTAAGCCGGCACTTAAAGCCGGCAAAATAGAATCCATCCGGCATAAAGGTTTGGTAAAAATCATCTGCACATCCCCAATCTGCCGTTCCAGAAATCCTCCCTCGCAGTAGCAAAAATAAAACTCCCACAAACGAAGGAACGCTTCGGAAAATCCCTGGTCGCGGATTTGCTGGACATTTTGCATAAACCGCTGCCGCCAATGGTTCAGCGTTTTAGCGTAATGCGGCGTGATATCCTCCATATGAAACAACCGCATATCGGTTGTCTTTGCCGCGGAACCGCACAATGCGCTGATGGAAGGAATGCAGCTTCCCGGAAAAATGTAGGTTTTGATGAAATCAGCAAATTGTTTGGCTTCCTCATAAAGATAATCCACGATAATAATTCCCTGCAGCAGCATGCGGCCTTCCGGATGCAACAATTCACTGCACTTATGAAAAAAGTCATCGTAATACTGGTGCCCGACCGCTTCGATCATTTCGATGGAGACCAGCTTGTCGTACCTGCCCGTCAAGTCCCGATAATCCCTTTTAATCACTTCGATTTTTTCTCCGAGTCCCGCGGCCTGGACTTTTTCTTGCGCATAGTCATATTGTTTCTGGGAAATCGTGGTGGTGGTGATTCGGCAACCATAGTTCTTCGCCGCATAAAGGGCAAACCCACCCCATCCTGTCCCGATTTCCAGAACATGGTCCTTGGGAGACAGTTCCAGTTTTTGACAGATCCGTTTGAGTTTATTAAGGGAGGCCTCTTCAAGTGAGCTGGATTCGGATGCAAAAATGGCGCAGGAGTACATTTTTGTTTCGTCAAGAAAGGTCGAAAAAAACTCGTTGCCCAAATCATAATGCGCCGTGATATTCCTGAGGCTGTTTTGGCGCGTGTTGCGCCGCAGGGTATGTTGCAGACCAAATACCCAGGAGGCCATCCTGGCCGTTCCGCCTTCCAGTTGGTCAGCCAGATTCCGGTTGCGGACGAAAATCCGAATCAAAGCGGTCAAATCATCACAGGTCCACCAGCCTCGAACATAAGCCTCAGCGGCGCCATTTATTCCTTTACCTATTATTTCTGCATACATCCGGGTATCCAGAACTTTTATCATCGAGTTCATTGGGAAATCGGGAGTGGAATTTCCAAAATGAAAAATTTCGTTTCCCTCCTCCACCGTCAACCGACCGGCTATCAACTCCGCAAATTTGGTCAACACCGCTTTCCGGGCCAGATGGTCCCAAAAAGAATGAGTTTCCTTTTTAACTAAGGGGAGGTTTTTAGGAATGATAGATTCTTTAAGTAACATCATTCTGCTCCAGTTCGCTGGATGGAAAGTGAAACATCCTTGCGATATTTGGGGTGTGGATAAAAGGGACAACGTTTGATCCAAAGACGGAGTGCCTGAAAGTAAATGCCCCAAACCACCTTTAAGGTCATGAAGGGATATTGAATTAAAACCCTCGCCAGGGAAGTGTGAGAAATCTCCGCACGCGTCATGCCTAGCGAAACGTCTAAAATTTTTCGATCCCCCTCCCAGTTTTCCATATGGACCTGAAAGTCTTTTCCCGGCTGGCTAAACGACCAAACGTATTTCATTCCCATATCCATAAATGGAGAAATATGAAATTCTTTTTTAAAGTTGAATCGGCTTGTTCCATCCTGGCTCGGCTCATCAACCTTGAATACATAGCAGTGTTGCTCACCCCAGGGGGTGTTGTTGATTTCAGCAATGATGCTTTCCAAAGTTTTTCCATCCTTGCTCCAGCAAAAATAAAAACTCACCGGGTTGAAGCGGAAGCCGAAATAATATAAATGGGTCATTAACTGAATGGGTCCGTGGGGGCGGGTGCCTGTCCGGGTCTCCACCAGATCCCGGACTGACTGATCCAAAGGTATTTCGGCTTTACCCAAGTGGTCCCGGCGGCGAAAATACGCCAGGTTCCAGGAATTTGCAGACCACAACCAATAGGGCTCAAACACTTCCGAGATCTCATCCAATCTGAGGCAGACCATGAACAGGGAGTACCGGAAGCCATGCGAAAGGGGATGCTTTCTTTTATGCACTACCTGGCCTTCATAAAGGCAACTTTCCATTTCAAAGCTCCTTTCCAAAATAACGACACACCTTCAAGGCGCTGTTGACGCCGTCCTCGTGAAACCCGGACCCCCAATACGCACCGCAAAAGTAGGTGCGGTTTACGCCGTTGATTTCTCCTAGCCTTTTTTGAGACTTGATAGCTTTCCCGGAAAAAACCGGATGGCTGTAAGTAAAAGTTTTTAAAATTTTTGCAGGGTCAATTCTGCTCGTCATATTCAGGGAAACACAAAAAATCGAATCGGATTCGATGCCCTGCAGGATATTCATATTGTAGGTAACAGAAGCGCCCTCGGTAGGATTTGGAATTTTATGGTAATTCCAACTGGCCCAGACCAATTTCTTTTTGGGAAGAAGAGAATCATCCCAATGCAAAACCGCCTCGTTTTTTTGGTATCCAATGGCACCCAGGATTTCCCTCTCCTTTGGAGAAGGGTCCTCTAAAATTTGCAACGCCTGATCGCTATGGGTCGCAAGGATCACATTATCGTAGTGAGACATCTTGCCATCCGAACTTGAAATTTCGATCCCTTCCTTATTTCGGGAAATCCTCTTAACCGGACATCGCAGGCGAATCCGATCCTGAAAAGGCTCCACGAGGCGGACGACATATTGGCGGGACCCCCCTTGAACCACTCGCCATTGCGGGCGGTCATCAATATTCAGCATGCCGTGGTTTTCATAAAAACGGGCAATGAAATAAAAGGGAGTGTTCAGAACCTGCGACCGGCTTCCGGACCAAATGGCGGCGGTCATGGGGATGGCATAATTCTCCCGAAGCTCGGAAGAATAATTTCCCCTTTCAAGAAAATCCGCAAAAGTCATTCTGAAATTTTCATGGGTTAAAAATTCTTTTGCATCCTGATTGAATCTTAAAATATCCTGGATCATCCGGTGAAAAGAAGGACGAAACAAATTCATTCTTTGGGCGAACAACTTATTGATCGAGGTTCCGTTGTATTCAAGTCCGGTAATTTCGCAGCGGACGCTGAAGCTCATACTGGTGGGTTGAGTGGAGACCCTCAACTGCTCGAGTAATTTTATGAAATTTGGATAGTTTTTATCGTTATATACAATGAAACCGGTATCAACTTCATACTTCCTGCCGTTCAATTCAACCGAAACGGTATTGGTGTGGCCGCCAATATAGTCCGCGGCTTCATAAAGGGTAATATCATGATCCTGGGAGAGGAGATAAGCGGCAACCAATCCTGAAATACCTGCTCCAACAATGGCGATTTTCATGACACCGTTTCCTCCTTAATAAGCGAGTTTGACTTTTTCCGGAACCATCCTTAAATCCCACACCAATCCAACCTTGGACATAAGAACCAATATCCAGTAGGTGATATCGATTTCCCACCAATGGAATCCCTGTTGAACAGAAGCGGGATAATGGTGATGGTTGTTGTGCCACCCTTCGCCTAGTGTGATTAAAGCGATCCAGAAATTATTGCGGCTTGCATCGCCGGTTTGATAGCGGCTTTTACCAAATAGATGGGCCAGCGAATTGGTCGAACAGGTCGCGTGAAATAAGACCACTGTGGAGATCAAACCCCAGACCAGCAGCTGAGGCCCGGTGGTTCCAAGTTCTGGGAAATAGGCATTCAGAACTTCACCTGCAAGAAATACCAGCGCCCCCAGGGTGACCGGAATCAATATATCGAAGCGATCGATCCATCGTAGTTCGGGAAAGCGATTGAAATCCGAAATTAAATTATTTCTTGTTTTAAAATTTGAACGGTTGGTGAACCAGAACATGTGGCTCCATAGAAATCCGTCTTGAACAGGGGAGTGAATATCCTCCGAAGAATCGGAAGAACAATGATGATGCCGATGATGAGCGGCCCACCATAAAGGCCCTCTCTGGACAGATGAAGCCCCAATGATTGCAAATATAAATTGCACCCATCGAGATGTTTTAAAGGCACGATGCGAAAAATACCGATGGTAAAATCCTGTGATCGCAAACATCCGTATTAAATACAACCCGCCTGCAATTATTAACGCCGTGGTGCTATAACCCACCCAGAACACACTCAAACAAGCGACATGGAGCATAAAAAATGGAATGCAGCGAAGCCAGTCGATCTCTTTGGAGTTCTCATCTTTTAGATCGGCAATACCCGCCTGACTGTCAAACCATCTTACAAGGGTTACCCACAATTCCGACATGATCTGATTTGCTCCTCTACAAGGTTTTGTGAATTTTGAAAAATATTTGGCTTCATTAATGATTTAAGGGAATCCGGCTTTCCAGTAGTTGTCTTGGTTACAGTGAACCCTGGAATGCCAGTAGGCTTTTCACCGGATTCCCCCTTTACCTTTCAACTTCCAAGGAGTTGAAGGTGAGTGTCGACCGCCGACCTTAAGGTTTTATTAACCTCGTCCTGGAGCGGTTTCTCTTTTTGATTTGTTTCTAAGATAATATTTTCTTTTTTGGCATTCATGCGAACAGTATTTAGCTTTCGGATGTCTGCAATAAAATTCCTTTTCACAGAACTCACAGGTTTTTGTATAAAATTTTTGTGACCAATATTTTTGTTGTTTACCGTGTTTGAAATTTTCAATGAATTTGCTCGATTTTTTTGTAGACTTCTGCGATAGAAAATTTTTGGTTAATTTGGTCAAAGCTTCCTTATGATTTACAATTTTTTTTAACCGGCCTTTTGCATCGTAAATTTTGCATTCGTAAGTCATTACAAAACCTCATGGTTTTCCCTCCCGAAAAAAATCTTCTTTAGACTAATGCGAATCACTGGCGCTTACTGGATGTCAGCCAGCCGAAGTAATCGTTGAAATTGTCAAATCGGATAATACCGGGCACACCCACCGGTGCTCCTCCTCCGCCGACCACCAGATCCACCGTTTTATTTAATTTTTTCTTAATCATTAATAGATTGCTTTCCACTTCAAACGGATCCATTGTTGGAGCCACACTGATGCACAAGATTCCCGCCTCGCTTTTCTCGACGGCTGAGAGGGTGTCTTCGCAGGGGTTATCCGGCCCGAG
>JAJDBE010000060.1 GCA_029261515.1 Nitrospinaceae bacterium
GACGGAACAGTTCAACCTGATCCGCGACCGGCTGGCGGGGAGCGTGGAGCAACTTTCCAACGAGATGATCGGACTGGCGATCATCGGCACGATCTTCTGCGCGATTTCCGGAACCTACATGTTCAACCTGTTGATCCGTCCATTGCGGCAACTGGTGGACTTTGCGGAATCGCGGGGCCAGGCCGAGTTGCCGGAATTCAAGTCCAACCACGAGTTGAAGCAGTTGGCCACCGCGATCACGGAATGGACTGAATCAAGCTCGGACAATACCGCCCCCGCGAGTAAAGACGAACTGGCGATCAACAAGCCCTCATTAAACTGACTGGCGGAACAGCGTTACCCCCCCCTTCTACTAAGATATGGAAAGTGCGCAGGAGATTTTCATGAAAATCGAAAGTTTGCGGCTAAAAAATTTCAAATCGTTCAAAGACGCGGAATTCGTTAATCTGCCTAATTTCTGTGTGTTTGTTGGGGCCAACGGCAGTGGGAAAAGTACGATTTTCAGTGTTTTTGAATTTTTACGCGATGCCATAACGAGCAATATGACTACAGCCCTTGCAAAACTGGGTGGAAATCGAGGGTTTCAGGAGGTTCGTAGCCGAAACTCAGAGGGGGCCATAGAGATTGAACTCAAGTTTAGAGACCAACCAAGCGCCCCTTTGATTACCTATCTTTTGCAAATTAATGAAAGACAAGGGAAGGTTTATTTAGAACGTGAAATCTTGAAATACCGCCGGGGTAGCCATGGCCAGCCTTGGCATTTTCTGGATTTCTCTAATGGCGCCGGGACCGCAGTTACCAATGAATTGGAAGGAGTTAATGATATTAAGGAACTAAACCGCGAAGAGCAAACGCTAAAAGCCCAAGACATATTGGCTATCAAGGGTCTTGCTCAATTTGAGCGTTTTCCGGCGGTCGTGGCTTTAGGCAATCTCATCGAGAACTGGCATATTTCTGATTTTCATATCAGTAGAGCCAGGCCGGAGCGGGATGCAGGTTATGCGGAGCATCTGTCCCGAGAAGGAGAAAACCTGTCTCTTATGGTTCAGTATCTTCATAACCGCCACACTGGCACGTTTAATAAAATTCTAGATTTAATGAAAATGCGCGTTCCGGGAATTTCTAGCGTGGAATCTAAAACCACGGAGGAAGGAAGAGTATTGTTGAAGTTTCAAGACGGGTCTTTTGAGGATCCGTTTCTTGCTCGTTATGTATCGGACGGGACGATTAAAATGTTGGCATATCTGACCCTGTTGTATGACCCTTCACCTCATCCTCTTCTTTGCGTTGAAGAACCTGAGAACCAGCTCTACCCGAAGCTACTTAGTGAATTATGCGAAGAGTTTCGCTCATATGCCGATCGAGGCGGGCAGGTATTTGTTTCCACGCATTCGCCGGACTTTCTAAATGCGGCCCAAGTGGAGGAGGTCTTTTGGCTTGTCAAGAAAGACGGCTATACACAGGTCCGCCGCGCTTCCGACGATTCCCAAATTGTAAAATATATGGAAGATGGAGATCAAATGGGTTATTTGTGGGACCAAGGATTGTTTGATGAAGCCAATTCAATATGAGAACGATTGTATTTTTTCTGGAGGAACCTTCCGCAAAAGAAATGTTGATCGGATTTCTTCCCAAAATCCTTTCTCCTGAAATAAATACCCGTTATATTATTTTTCGTGGAAAACAAGATTTGGAGAAAAACCTAGTCAAACGCCTGCGAGGTTGGCAACAGCCAGAATCGGTGTTTGTTGTCATGCGTGACCAGGACGCCAGTGATTGTGTCGCGGTCAAGGAAAAGTTGTTGGCTCTTTGCCAACAATGTAATAAGACCAACGTCCTTGTTCGTGTAGCCTGTCACGAATTGGAAAGCTTTTATCTTGGTGATTTGCAGGCCGTCGAAAGGGGACTAAAATTAAGTGGGGTGGCCCGGCGCCAAGAGAACAGTAAATTTAGAACTCCAGATGCGCTTATCAAGCCGTCCCAAGAGCTAATCAAACTGACCGGAAAACGCTATCAGAAAATTAGCGGATCAAGATCGATCGCTCCCCACCTTGACCCTAATAACAACAAATCGAAAAGCTTCAATGTTCTTGTGACCGGAATTAAGAGGTTGGTGAACCAAACAAACTAGAATACTAAACGTCACGCTGACCGGGCGTTGCCCGGTATTCCGACTGACAACAGCCCAAACAACCGGGAAAGATTTTTTGTTCTTTCATGCGACGCCGGAACGCCCCTATAACCGGCGTGTTCCAGGGGACTCCTCCATTATGTTCGTCGAGTTCTCCAAGCTTCTGATGGGGACAAATGAATACGTCGCCGTAAGCCGAAACGCCGACCTTCGACCAGGGCGCGCGGCAGACGTAATTCCGGTAATCGCTCCGCCCCGAATAATAACGCACGATTTCCTCCGGCGTGACGCCGTTGGGCGAAAAGCGCACGGCGCAGGCGCCCTCCCGGCCCGACTTCATCAAACGGTCCAACTGACCGCGCAATAATTCCGGGTCGATAGGTTCGACAGGCGGCGGAGGCTGGCTTAAATCCGCGCCCGGCGCGAACTCCTTGCCGTGCTTGTAAACCGCCGGGTTGTTCAAAACGAAATTACAAACGTTGACGCCCAGCGCGTCCGCCATTTCATAGAGCGAAACCAGTTCGGCAACGTTTTCCTTTTTAATCACGCAGGTCAGGTGGACGAGCGGAAAGCGTTTACCGTTGCGGCGGCGCAAAAACTCTTGCAGTCCGCGCTGGGTTTTCTCGAAGGCGCCCGGTTGTTGGGCAATGCGGTCGTGGGTCGCTTGCATGCCTTCGAGAGACACGCCGACGTAAAACAATCCCGGAGCG
>JAJDBE010000061.1 GCA_029261515.1 Nitrospinaceae bacterium
GATTCCTTCTTTATCCAGGCTTATCGGGACCTGGTAAATGGAGGGCACATCCATAGCCGTGATGACGGAGTCCACTTCCACATTGCAGAACAGGGCGATTTTCTTTTTGATGTCCTTGGAGAGTTTTTTCTCGGTGCGGCAAAGCAGGACATCCGGCTGAATGCCGATCTCGCGTAACTTTTGCACACTGTGCTGCGTGGGCTTGGTTTTCAGTTCATCGGAGGTTTTAATGTAGGGAACCAGCGTCAGGTGAACGTACAATACGTTTTTCGATTTCATGTCGAACTTGAACTGGCGAATCGCTTCGAGGAACGGCAGGCTTTCGATATCCCCCACGGTGCCGCCGATTTCACAGATCACCACATCCACATTGCCCGCAACCTTGCGGACATGCCGCTTGATTTCGTCCGTGATGTGGGGGATCACCTGAACTGTGGCGCCAAGGTATTCGCCGCGCCGCTCTTTCTGGATCACATCATTATAGATGCGCCCGGTGGTGACATTGTTGTCGCGCCGCATCTGGGCATGGGTGAAGCGTTCGTAATGCCCCAAATCGAGATCGGTTTCCGCCCCGTCGTCGGTCACGTAAACCTCGCCGTGCTGAAACGGGTTCATGGTTCCCGGATCGACGTTGATGTAGGGGTCCAGTTTGAGAATGGTGATTTTCAGTCCACAGCATTCCAGAAGACTGCCGATAGAAGACGCGGCAATGCCTTTGCCAAGTGAGGAAAGCACACCGCCCGTCACAAAAATATACTTTACGTTTTTACTCTTGGATCGCTTCTTCAAAAACTCACCCTATCTCACAATGGTTAATGATCAATGCGTGTCACTCAGCATTTTTTCAACCGCCGCCAGGTCTTCTTTTCGATCCACTCCGATCGAATTTTTATCGGTTTCCACCACACGAATGGAAATTCCGTTTTCCAGAATCCGCAGTTGCTCGAGTTTTTCCAGAGTTTCCAGCTTGGAGGGGTTGAGGCGGGAAAACTCCATCAAAAAGGATTTCCGGTAAGCATACAGCCCCATATGTTTATACCCCATTATGGAGGTGTCTTGCGGAAAATCCCCTCCCTCTTTCTTCAAACCCCCTTGGGGCCATTCATCCCGGTTGTAGGGAATGGGCGCACGGGAAAAGTAAAGCGCGTTGCCCTGCCGGTCCACCACCACCTTGGTGATATTGGGATCGAACATTTCCTCTGCTATTTTGATCCGCATCATCAACGTGGAAACCAGAACCGCCTCTTCACTCAACATGGGAGACAGCATGAGATCGATATTCTCTGGCGGGATCAAGGGCTCATCTCCCTGAACATTGACGACGATGTCACAGTCCAGCTTCTCCGCCACTTCCGCGATCCTATCCGTTCCGGAAATGTGGTTCTCAGATGTCATAACGGCAGTTCCGCCGAAATGGTTGACTGTTTTTACAATTCGCTCATCGTCCGTCGCCACGATCACCTGGGACACCGACCGGGCTTTCCCTGCCTGTTCCACAACCCATTGAATCATGGGCTTGCCACGAATTTCAGCAAGAGGCTTTCCGGGGAAACGCGAGGAAGCCCAGCGAGCCGGAATGATGGCGATGACTTTTGGCTCAGTAGGCATGCCGGTTGATAAAACCTTTCCAGAGGGTCATGAACAGGATCTTCAGGTCGAAGCCCAGCGACCAGTTCTTTATATAGTATAAATCGCATTCGATGCGCTTTTGCAGGGAAGTATTGCCGCGCCAGCCATTGACTTGCGCCCAGCCCGTCAACCCCGCTTTCATTTTCAGGCGCAACATGTAATGCGGAATCGACTGCTTGAAATCCCCAATAAAAACAGGCCGCTCGGGTCGGGGACCCACCAGACTCATCTCACCTTTCAACACGTTGAATAACTGAGGAAGCTCGTCCAGACTTGTTTTCCTTATAAAGGTGCCAAAACGCGTCCGCCGTTCATCGTTTTCCTTGGCCCAGACGGGACCGGTGGATTGCTCCGCGTCCGGGGTCATGGACCTGAATTTCAACATCCAGAACACCTTGCCATCCAATCCGACCCGTTCCTGACGGTAAAATACAGGACCTCGCGATCCCAGTTTGACCAACAGGGCGATCAGCACCATGACCGGCGCTGTGACTACTATCGCAAGGCTGGACAATACAATATCGGAAACCCGTTTGATAACCACATTCCAGCCATAGAGAGGCGATTCGGCGAGGTTGACGATGGGCAATCCGTCCAGCTCTTCCACTCCGGAATGAATATTCATGTAGCGCATGAGATCCGGGACGACCTTGACATCAACCGTTTCTTCTCCCAGATATTCCAGCACCTGCTCCAGCCGGTCATGCGCCTTCAGGGGAAGCGCCACAAACAATTGATCGACATCATGATCCTGGATGGTTTTGGACAATTCATTATACTGCCCCAATACCGGATGACCCTGCAGGGAATTGCCGACCTTTTCCGGATGCTGCGTCAAATAACCCACCACTTCAAATCCGATTTCCGGGTGCAGGTCCAGCTTTTCTGCGACCGTCTGCCCCAACTCGCCGGCGCCAACGATGAGGACCTTTTGCAGATTCCAGCCGCGGCCGCGCACCATCACCAGGATTCGCCGCACCAGCCAGTGGGAAAACCCCATTGCAAAGGTCACCAGAATCCAGAAATGAACCACGACAACGCGGGAATAACTGAACTGCCGGTAAAAAAAGGTGATGGCAGTCAGAATCAAAACGGAAATCGAGGTCACTTTTAAAATCGCGAAAAATTCCGTGAACCCGGACTGCCCGCGCAGAGGCTGATATAAACCGCAGATTTTTATATTGATGAGGAATACGATCCAGATGGGAATCAGCGCCGCATAATACATATCCAGGGGAGGGATGCCCTGGGTCACCGGGATGATCTGCAACTTGAAGCGGATAAAATACGCCAGCAACCAGGCGAAGAAGATAGCGATGCTGTCAAGAGTGTAAAGGGAGGATAGAAAAAGTTGGCCGTGCTTTTTCAGCATTGAGGTTTTCGGTAACGCGCTTCAATAAAATGCTGAATCCGGTCCGAAAACATATCCAGGTCAAACAGAACGGCATGTTTCCTAACCAATTCAGGTTCAAACCGCCTTTCGTGGGTTATAAAATGCCTGAGGCGGAAAGGGAAGCCAGCAGCACCCGTTGATGGAAAAACCCGCCAGTAAAAGAGTCATTATCCGTGGCGTTTCGCATTTCTCCAACAGCGCCAAAAGGATAGCCTAATTTTTCAACCGCTTCAACCGGCAAATCTACCTTTTTAGGCACTTTGGTCAGGATGAAGTGACAGGAGTTATGATTCCCTCTCGTCAGATCATTCTATTCTCGCTTTAAGAGGCTTCGAAATACCAATAAATCGAACTTATTAAACGCTCTCATGAAAACCAATAACAAAAAATAAGTCACCCCGCCCAAAATAACGGAAGGGAT
>JAJDBE010000062.1 GCA_029261515.1 Nitrospinaceae bacterium
ACCGTGCCGATGTCGCGTCCTTCCATGACGATGTTGCCGTCTTTCCCCATTTCTCTCTGCTTGGCGACCAGGATTTCCCGGACTTTGCCATGCGCGGCCACGGTTGCCGCGCCCTTGCCGACGGTTTCGCTCTTTAAAAGCCCGGTGACGTTTTTGCCGTCGATCATCACGGTCTGACCGTTTGGTCCGGGTTCAAACTGCATGTCCAGTTCTCCGGCCACCTTCGCTACATCTTCTTCCTGTTTGAGATCGATTCCCAGTTGCCCGGCTTTTAAGGTCACCGCCCGGTACATGGCGCCGGTGTCAATGTGTTTGAACCGCAGTTTCTGCGCGACGTTTTTTGCCGCGGTGCTTTTGCCGCTGCCTGCTGGTCCGTCAATGGCGATAATCATTCAGCCCTTATGTCAGGTTTAAACGGTATTTGTTCGCCGTTTCACATGTTTGTTCCAGCGTCTTGCCATCCTCTTGTTCGATCAGACTGCGCACCTTGTGCAACGTGGCGGAAAAGGTGTCGATCAGCTCCAACATGGGAGCTTTGTTGGAGACGAAAATGTCCCGCCACATGACCGGGTTGCTGGAGGCGATCCTTGTAATGTCTTTCAGCCCGCCGCCGGAGAAAGAAGTGATGTCGTCGTAATTGCGGCTCGAAAGTTCGCCGATGGTGTTCATCAGCGTGAAGGCGATGACATGCGGCAAGTGACTCACCGCGCCGAAAATAAAATCGTGTTCTTCCATATCCATGTCGATGACTTCCATGCCGGTCTTTTGCCAAAGCTCTTTTATTTTTGCGAGAGCAGACGCGTCGGTTTTGGAGGTCGGCGTGACAATGCATTTGGCGCCTTGAAACAGATCGGCGCTGGCGGCCTCGAAGCCTGATTTTTCGCCGCCGGCGATCGGGTGCGAACCGACAAAGTGAATCGTATCGGGTAGAAACGATTCGATTTTCGTGACCAGAGATTGTTTGACCGAGCCGACATCCGTTATCAGACAGCCGGGTTTAAGAAAAGGCAACAGGTCGCGGACCAAAGGCACGATGGTCGCCACCGGGGAACAGAGAACGACGAGGTCCGCATTTTCGACCGCGGCCTTAAGATCCGTCTCCCCTCGATCGAGCAGGCCGAGCTGTTTGGCTTGCTCCAGTCTTTCGGCGCTTCTGCCAAACCCCACGACTTTGCCGGCGAGCTTCTGCTGTTTGCAGATTTTCGCCAGCGAGCCGCCTAAAAGTCCCACGCCAATAATCGTGACTTGTCCGAACAGGCTCATTTCTTGATCCTCGCTTCAGGATAAGAACCGAGAATTTTCATGAACAGGCAGTGCTTCTGCAGCGTCTCGATCACCCGGTGGACGTTTTTGTCCTCGATGTGCCCGTCGAAATCCAGATAGAACAGGTATTCCCAGGTCCGGTCTCTTAAAGGCCGGGATTGAATTTTCGTCAGATTAATTTTATTCTTGGCGAACAGCTGTAAGGTTTTGAGCAGAGAACCGGCTTCATCGCGGATCGAATACATGAGGGTGGTTTTGTTGCGTTTGGCTTTTTTGGCTTTTTCCTTGCCAATGACCAGAAAGCGGGTGTAATTGTCCCGGCGGTCCTGAATTTCGTCGGCGAGGATGTTGAGATCATAAACCTCCACCGCCAGGCGTCCGGCGATGGCGGCGGAGTTTTTCTCGTCTCTCGCCAATTGCGCGGCGTGGGCGGTGCTGGAAACCGGGATTTGCTCGACGCCCGAAAAATTGACGTTCAGCCAGTTGCGGCATTGCGCCAAAGCCTGCGGATGCGAGTAAAGCACCTTGACGTTTTTACGGTCGGATTCTTTCGACATCAGGCAGAGCGAGATGCCAAGTTTCAGTTCATCGACGATCAACAGCGGCGAATCGACAAAGCAGTCGAGGGTCAGGTTGATGACGCCTTCGGTGGAGTTTTCCACCGGCACGATGCCGTAGCCGCAATGGTCCTTTTCGACTTCGGCGAAAATGGATTCGATGTTATTAAACGGAGTGTGAATCGCGGAATGGCCGAACTGCTTGAGGGCGGCCTGGTGGCTGAACGTGGTTTCCGGCCCCAGATAGGCGATCTTGAGAGGTTTTTCAAGCGCCAGGGTCGCAGAGAACACTTCCCGGAACACCGATTCGACAGAGGAGTCGGGAAACGGACCTGGGTTCAGGTTTTGTAAACGTTCGATGATTTCCCGTTCCCGGTGCGGGACGTGGAAATGATTCGTCTGGCTGTTTTTGGATTTTTCTTTACCGATCTGGATCGCCAAGGCGGCCCGCCGGTTGATCAGCTTTAATATCTGATCGTCAATCTTGTCTATCTTTTGACGTAAATCACGAATTTCGGGCAAATCATGTTACCGCCTTTGCTTGGATTTTCGAAAATCCTAGGATCTCGAATGGGAATCCGTGATCTTTTCATATTTTGGTCCTAAATTGCAAGTAAATATTTTCATAAGGAGTTAAAAAGATGATACTTCTGGAATTCAGCATGTCTCCTTTGGACAAGGGGGAAAGCGTTGGGGAATACGTCAGCCGGTCGCTCAAAATCATTGACGAAAGCGGCGTCGACTACCGCCTGAACCCGATGGGAACGGTCCTCGAGGGGGAGTGGGACGAGGTGATGGTGGTGGTGAAACAGTGCTACGACAAAATGAGTTCGGATTGTAAGCGCATCACCTGCTCGATCAAAATCGATCACCGGGAAGGTGCCAAAGGGCGGCTGGAGTCCAAAATGGCGTCCGTCGAAGCGAGACTTGGGAAAGAGGTGAAGAAGTGATTTTCAGGCAAAACGCCAAAGGGGGAATGAACTTAGTTAAAGATGCTCTTTCGGGTCCATTCTTTGATGCAGGGTAGGGACAATCTCAATTCCCTTTTTGGTCAGTCGGTAAAAGAGGATGTGTTTTCCTATTGAATATTTGCAGTAGTCTTCTTTGATTTCTTCACAGGCGCTGCCTTTTTCCGGATTGGCCGCTATCGGCCAAAAGCGGACATTCGGCTAAGGAAAGTTTAACAGAAAGTAACTCTTAGCTTTACCTCATTTGGTCCATTTTTAGATGAGGGAAAATACTTCTTTAATAACAGAGAGTAACAGCTGTGCGGAGGTAATTTCGCAGTTTTTAGCCTCCAATATTTTAAATTATTCATATATATTATAGGACAATCAATATTACCTTTAAATTAATGGCTATTTTCATTCCAAATGGAAAATATTTCGGCAGCCAAAAAAATTTTCCATTCCTAAAATAAAAGGAACGCACTTTGCTATAAAAATCTACATGGGGTAATCAGATAGGTTAGATATTGACGATTTCATTTCCAATTTATTAGTTTTGAGGCCGGACAGACATTAATAAAGGATCGTCGGATGGATAAGAAATGCGGACACTTGATATTAGTTTCTTTCGCATCATCTTACTGCCACGAACATATTTACAAAACCTTAAAAAAGCTCGGGTTTGAAATCGATGTTGTTGATAACCATGACTGGCTGGAAAACTCCAGCCCACAGTGCGAGGATCCAACCATCCTTCTTTTGGGACAGGATCCGGTATTTAAAAGCAGGATCTTGCCTGTTGTAAAACATTCCCAAAACATCCCCCTTCTTGGAATCTCCTGTTGCGGCGGGGCCTCGTGGCACAAAGAAGTATTTCAATTTTGTAAAGATTCTATTCACTGGCGGCATCATGATGCCAGCCTAGTTAATAGAATATTTAACGCAGGCTCAAGGCAGACGAGTGGAAATGGAAATGGCCACTCGGAAATTGATTCCATCCACCCCCACCTTATTGGCCGGTCCCCGTCATTTTTACATATCACTTCATTGGTAAAGAAGATTGCCGTTTTAGATGCCCCAGTTTTGGTGCTTGGAGAAACCGGGACGGGCAAGGAAAGGATCGCCCAGGCGATACATGATCTAAGTTTAAGAAAAGACAAAATGTTTGTTCCCGTTAATTGTGGAGCCATCCCCGACAGTCTATTTGAAAGTCAAATATTTGGACATCGTAAAGGAGCGTTTACGGGAGCCGCAGAGGAGCAGCCTGGGCTCATTCAGCAAGCGTCTAAGGGAACTTTGTTTATGGATGAAATCGGAGCGCTTTCGCTAAAAGCCCAGGTCGCTCTCCTCCGGTTTTTGCAGG
>JAJDBE010000063.1 GCA_029261515.1 Nitrospinaceae bacterium
AGCACCGGCTCGGCCTGTTTTCCCGCTCCAAGCCCACCGGCGACGGCTGGAAAGGCCTTTCCTTTTTCATTCAATTGACCTAAACTCTTGCGTCCCCGGCTGCAACAGGATAAAGTGTTAATAAATCCCGTGAGTTATAAAATTTATATAGGATAACCGAAATACCATGGATCATCTGGACGATCTTGAAAATCAAAGTATCTTCATTTTGCGTGAAGCGTACAAAAACTTTAAAAACCTGGCCATGCTGTGGTCCATCGGCAAGGACTCCACCGTTCTCGTCTGGCTGGCACGCAAGGCGTTTTTCGGCCACTGTCCCATCCCGCTGGTGCACATCGACACCAGCTACAAAATCCCAGCCATGATCGAGTACCGCGACAAAGTCGCCAAGGAATGGGGGCTGAACCTGATCGTCGGGCAGAATAAAAAAGCCCTCGATGAAGGCATGAATCACACGATGGGCCGCATGGTCTGTTGCGAGGCGTTGAAAACTCAGGGACTCGCTACCATCATGGAAGACAAGGGCTACACCGGGCTGATCCTCGGCATTCGCCGCGATGAGGAAGGCACCCGCGCCAAGGAGCGTTATTTTTCTCCGCGCGACAAAAATTTCGAATGGAATTTCAAGGACCAGCCGCCGGAGTTGTGGGATCAGTTCAAAACCAAATTCAAGGATGGAACGCACATCCGCATTCATCCGATTTTGCACTGGACGGAACTCAACGTCTGGGAATACATCCAGCGCGAGAAAATCCCCATCATCGACCTGTACTTCGCCATCGAAGAAGGCAAGCGTTACCGTTCTCTCGGTTGCGCTCCCTGCACGGGGTCGATTGACTCCAAGGCAAAAAACGTGGACGAAATTGTCGAGGAGTTGAAGCACCACACCACCACTTCCGAGCGGTCGGGCCGTGCCCAGGATCAGGAAGACACCTACGCCATGCAGAAACTACGCGCCAAGGGATACATGTAATGAACGATAACGGTAGCGTAGCCAATCTTTCCGGCCGGCAGATGCGGCTGGTGATCGTGGGGCATGTGGACCACGGCAAATCCACTCTGGTCGGGCGGCTGTTGTCCGACACCGGCAGTCTGCCGGAAGGCAAACTCGACTTCATTAAGGACATTTGCGAGCGCCAGGGCAAGGCGTTTGAATTCGCTTTTCTCCTCGATGCCCTGGAAGAAGAGCAGGACCAGGGCATCACCATCGACACGTCGCAGATCTTCTTCAAAACGCTAAAGCGCCACTACGTCATCATCGACGCGCCGGGGCACAAGGAATTCCTGAAAAACATGGTGACCGGAGCCGCCAATGCGGAATCGGCGCTCCTTCTCATCGACGCTTACGAAGGCGTGCAGGAACAAAGCCGCCGGCACGGTTACATCCTGAAACTGCTGGGACTCACGCAGGTGGCGGTGGTGGTCAACAAAATGGATCTGGTCGACTACGACCCGGAAGTGTTCTTCAAAATCAAATCCGAATACACCGATTTTCTTAAATCGATCGGCGTCGAGGCGCGCGAGTTCATTCCCGTCTCGGCCAAAAAGGGCGTCAACATCGCCAAGCGGGAAAACGAAATGCCCTGGTACAAGGGACCGAGCGTGCTGGAAATGCTCGACCAGTTCGAGGAAAGCGTGCCTCCCAGCCACCTGCCTTTCCGCTTTCCCGTGCAGGACGTTTATAAATTCGACGAGCGCCGGATCATCGCCGGGCGCGTGGAAGCCGGGAGACTCAAGGTCGGGGATCGTCTGATTTTTTCTCCGTCCAACAAAAAGAGCGTCGTCAAATCAATCGAAGCCTGGAGCGTTGCGGAACAACCCACCGAAGCAAAATCCGCCGAATCCATCGGCTTCACGCTGCAGGAACAGATTTTCGTGGAACGCGGAGACATCGCCAGCCGCGTCGATGAGATGCCGATTGTCTCTACCACGTTCGATGTCAACTTGTTCTGGATGGGCAAACGGCACCTGGAAAAAGGCCGCAGTTATACGCTGAAACTCACGACACAGGAAGTTCCCTGCGAAGTCATTGAATTCAAAAAAGTGATCGACGCCTCCACTTTGGAAACGTTATCGAACCAGGATTTCGTCGCCAAAAACGACGTTGCCGAGTTGACTCTCAAAACACGCAAGCCCGTGGCGTTCGACCTGTTTGGCGTAAGCGCCACCACTGGACGATTCGTGATGGTGGACGATTACGACGTCTGCGGCGGCGGCATCATCACCACTTACACCCCATCCAACAAGGAAGACAAACTGCGCGACGAGGTCCGTTACCGCAATTTCAACTGGGTCAAGAGCAACATCGAATCGGACGAGCGGGCCTACCGCAACGGACACCGGGCGGCGTTCATTCTGATCTCCGGCGACAGCGGCGTCGGCAAGGCGGATCTCGCCCGGCACCTGGAAGAAAAACTGTTCAAACTGAATTTTCAGAGTTACCTTTTAGACCGCCGCAATGTCGGCCTCGGCGTGGCCGCAGACATCGCTCCTGAAGATTCAAAGGGGACCGCCGGGGAAACCGTACGCCGGTTTGGTGAAGTCAGCAAACTTTTTCTCGACGCCGGGCATGTGGTGATCTCGACCTCCAATGCGTTCAATCAGGATCAGGATGCCGATATTCGCCTGCTGGCAGAACCGCACCCGGTCGTCGATATTCTCATCACCGATGAAGCCCACCCCAACCGAGAGGCCGCTGTGGTTCTCACCTTGAAAGAGGCGAAAAACCAGGCGGAGGCGGCGCAAAAGGTGTATCACTATTTAAAAGACCAGAAAATCCTCACCGGACACAATTACTCAATTTAAATATTGACTTTTGTGGGTTCTGAGGCAGAATTAGGGCCTTTATTCCACGACTCACTTATCCAGGACCTTTGCAGGACAGCGAATTATGCCCAAGATCACCGTCATCAATACCGAAACCGACGAAACCAAAACCTTCAAGGCCGGCTACGGCGCCAACTTGCGGCAAGCGGCGCATTATCATGACGTGCAAATTTACAAAGGAATGGCAAGAATGCTGAACTGCCGCGGGATGGGCGCCTGTGGCACCTGCATGATTGAAGTGGAACCTATGGACAACGTCGATCCGCACACGTTTATGGAAAGACTGCACAAGGTCGGTCCCAACCAGAAACTGGGGTGCCGGGCCAAGGTTTATGGCGACATCACCATCAAAGCCGCCTTCAAGGATTTATAAACCCCTCCCTGCCGATTAAAAACCGCATCATCGCGGCCCCCTCACTTTTAAGATACACTCTACCCCTCTCCCGCATCGCTAAAACAATTGCAGAAGGATCAGTACCGGCAGCAGCGTCAAACCCACGGTCGCGAAAAGCGCGTGCAACATCACATCCCAGCGTTTGCTGATCGGTACGACTGTGATAAAGTAGCCAAAGATAAGGTATTCCCATACGGTATTGTGAAAATGCCTATGGTTGATAATCAGAAAACCGATCAGGCAGACCAGCACACAACCGTAGAGTAGAGCGTGAATCCGAATCAACGGTTTCGCCCGTTTGAAAAACGCCATGTACGCGCCCAAAAACGCATTCAGCATATGAAACCCCATGGCGGCAAACACCCACGGCAATGAAGGCGAAGACGCAATTTGGTTGAGAATCGCAGAGTCCACTGGCAACCCGGAATGACGGACAATCAATTTAAAAACAGGATTTTATCATGGATCTAGACCTAGAGGGCCGCAAAGTTCTGATCACCGGCGCGGGAGACGGCATCGGCCGCACCCTGGCGTTTGACTTTGCCCGTATGGGCGCTCACGTGGCGGGTTGCGCGCGCAGCGAAGACCGGCTGACCAGCCTTTCCAGAGAGATTGAGGGCAAGGGACATTTTTTTTCTCCGGCGGATCTCACGCAACCGGAGGACATTCAATCGTTCCACGACGGGGTGATGGACGCCTTCGGCGGGCTGGATGTGCTGGTCAACAATGCCGGGTCCATTTTGAAAATGGGCGGATTCTTTGACGTGACCGATGCGGACTGGGAAGATTCGTTCGCCATCAACCTGATGCCGGCGGTGCGGTTGTCGCGGCTGTTCATTCCGACGCTCAAACATTCCGGCGCCCCGAGAATCATCAACATCTCTTCCATCGCCGGGTCGCGCCCTGGTGAGGTGTTTCCGCATTACAGCGCCATGAAAGCCGCTTTATCCAACTTGACGGTGTCCCTGGCGCAAACCCTGGGCCCGGAGAAAATCCTGGTCAATTCCGTTTCCCCCGGCCCGGTCTGGACCCGCTCGTGGGAAAGTGAAGCCAAAGCCATGAGCCGGCAATCCGGGAAAAAATTGCACGATGTGGAAGAAGAAATAAAAGCGCAAACCGCCGAGAGCGTTCTGTTAAAGCGTATGGGCATGCCGGAGGATGTTTCCGGAATCGTTCTCTTCCTGGCTTCCGATCATGCGAGCTGGATCACGGGGACCAATTTTGCGGTCGATGGCGGGGTCACCCTCAATCCCTATTAAAACCAACGATTTTTTCCATTTCATTTAACCTTTCCTCCATTTTCTCCGAAACTAAAATAATGAAGCACTCCAAAACTCCTTTCGCCCAAACTATTTTCTCTGGAATTTCCGCCGTTCTATTTCTTTTGCTTCTATCTCTTATTGCAGGATGCACCGTTTCCAAAAATCCCAATGAAACGACGAAGCCCCTCGTCAGCCAGGAAGCTGCTATTTTTGACAAGCGGTTTAAGGAAGTCTCCTTTCAGGACCTCAATTTAAAAAACTTCTGGGTGGAAAATGAAACGCCGGGAACGCGGGAACGGGTTCCGGTCGACAACCATACCTTCGCGGAGCTTACAGAACGGGTCAAGAGCGGAGTGGTGAACATCTACACCCTGCGTCTTGAAGAACGCGACGTCAAATTCGGTATTTCTCCCAACGACCTGCTGCCGCTTAAAATCCCCGTGGTCTCCACGATTTTCGAGATCATCCCGTTTCAGGTGCCGATCCCGATGAACACAGAGGGGTTGAGCCTTGGGTCCGGATTCATCATCAACGATCAGGGATACATTCTCACCAACGCGCATGTGATTCAAAATTCCCTCGACATCCGGGTGCTTCTCTCTGAAGGGCAGAAGGAGTATCCCGCAAAGATCATCGGCATCGACCGCCTCACCGATACGGCGTTGATCAAAATCGAACCCGACCATGCGCTTACGGTTCTGCCGCTTGGCGATTCGGATGATTTGCGTATGGGCGAAATGGTGCTGGCGATCGGCAATCCTCTGGGACTCAATCACTCGGTCACCTCCGGTCTCGTGAGTTCCAAGGAACGCGTGTCGCCGCACGCAAGCGATCAATACGCTTACTTCATCCAAACCGACTCCGCCATCAATCCCGGAAGCAGTGGCGGCCCGTTGCTCAATCTGCATGGGGAAGTGGTAGGCATCAACACCGCCATCGTGTCGGAAGCGCAATTGATCGGGTTCGCCGTTCCCGCCAACACCGTCAAAGAAGTGATGCCGATGCTGGTGCTGGGGCAAACCGAGCGCGGATGGTTTGGCGCCAAGGCGGCTCCGCTTTCCCTGCAGGAAGCGGCCCAGTTGAATTATTCGGGAGACAACGCTTTTCTGGTGGAGGAAGTGGAAACCGGCAGTCCTGCGGAAAAATCCGGATTAAAACCCAAAGACATCATTGTGAAATTCAACGAACAACCGCTTAAGAATTTTGTGGTCTTCCGTAGAAAACTGCTGGGACTGGCGCCGGGAAATCAGATTCATCTCACGATCTTCCGGGACGGCGAGGAAAAGGAAATCTCCAGCACTCTGATCCGAAGAACTCCTTAATGTTCAGCCGTCTCTTTGGACGGCTTGGGAAGGGTAATGTTTTTCCCTGTCCACTTGCGCCAGATCAGGCGAAACAAAACCCGGAAATAATTCGGCCCGGTCTTTAACAGATTGAAGCTGGAAAATCCCATGTCCACCGAGCGGTTGATCCATGAGATCGGCACTTCCTCGACCTTACATCCGAGCAGAATGGGTTGCAGCCCCGTTTCGGCATTGGCCGCAAAATCGTCCGATTCCAGGACAATTTTATCGAGCACCTCTTTTTTCATCAGTTTGAGATTATTGGTGGCATCGCGAAAATGTTTGCCCAACAGTAGATTCGCAAGAATATGAAACCCCCGATTCGAAAGGATCTTGGTGAAGGCATAATTTAAGAGAACGCTGTTGCGGGAAAACCGGCTGCCGATCGCCACATCCGCGCCATCCGCCACCGCATCGAACAGCCCTGTCATTTCCGGCAGAATATGTTGAAAATCACAATCCATCATCAGCACATACTCCCCGGTGACTGCCGAAAAACCGTCGCGTAGCGCCCGTCCCACGCCGTTCGGCATCTCCCGGCGCACCAGCTTGATTCGTTGATCCTTCTCGCCCAGTTTGGCAATGACGTTCGCCGTATCGTCGCGGCTGTTGTCGTCCACCAGAATCACTTCGTGCAGGTAATCGCCGTAACAACTCGTCAGCCCCTCTACCAAAGCCGGAATATTATCCTCCTCGTTGCGGCAGGGAACCACGACAGACAGTCTATTTTTAAAAATTTCATGCCGCGCCAGATTGGCCCTGTTTTGCTCCGCCCCGTCGATTGAGGGTTTTTGCGCAAAAATAAACAGGGAACCCGCAAAGTTTCTCAGATAAGGGAAATTCTCAAGGATCAGGCTGAGGTTCTGCATCGGCCAGAGCAGAAATTTCGGGATCGGCGGATACACAAAGTCATAGGGTAAAATTCGTATATTCGTCAACCCCACATCCGAAAGAATGCTGAACAGATCAATCCGGTTAAGGGATTCGCCTTCTTCTCTCCGGGGAAATACGAAAGAAAAAATACGGGAAAAAAAACGGCGAAGAATATAATACGGATTCCAGGGATTGGCGTCGAAAAAAAGAATCCGCCCGCCAGGCTTGAGGAGTTTTTTCACCTCCATTAAAAAGGGGCCGCAGTTATCATCGGTCAACAGATTCCAGGCGACAATAGTGTCGAACTGCCTGCCCGTCAAATCGCCTGGAAACGCATCCAGAAAAACAGGCTCAATATTGTCCGGCACTTCGTCGCGGATCATCTGGTCGGAATCATACTGGTCAAAGGTCGCGGCGCAAATGGGGTTGGTGCCACCATTGGCCTCGGAGATTTCCCGGGTCCAGGGTCCATCCGCACACCCGATTTCCAGAATGCTCTCTTCTGGCAGCAAGTGAAACAGGTGCCGCACCATCC
>JAJDBE010000064.1 GCA_029261515.1 Nitrospinaceae bacterium
CGTCGAACGGGTGATCTCAACCGCTACGGCGCTGATTAAGAAGCATCGCGCCTGAGGGTTTGAACTTTCGCCGCGTCGCGGGCCGCCGCGCATTGAAACGTCATGTCGATACTAAGAAAGCTTGTCGACTCCCTCGGCAGAAATCCGTTATCCTGACCACCCGGATTGGCTCAACCCGCTTGCTCGATTTGTTGAGCGGCGAACAGTTGCCCAGGATATGTTGATTTCTAATAAGCGGGTCGGGGGTTTGACTCTCTCCGCTGGCTCCATAAAAAAATGGGCTACGGTTTTTAAACCGTAACCCATTTTTATTTTTAGGCGTATAAATAAGAAGCGGGAATTTAAGGGGAATTGTAAAAAAGGACTGTAGTTCCCCCCTAACCCCTTGGTTCATTCATACAGGATTCAGGAAACTGTGCGGGGACTGCAAACCATCACTAAACCGTAAATCCCTAGCGCGATCAGATACAGAACCTGAAGGCCGAAGATCAAGCTGGCGTATTCCAGCACGCCCCCTACGGCAAAACCAATGAGGTTGACGCCAAAGGCCGCGTGTGGGTATTTTGCCTTCTGAAAAGCCCTGGAAAACAGAATGCTGGCAAAAAAGATGGGAAACGACAACCACGCTCCGACAAACAGCACGCGCCAACCCCAGCTGTAAGCCAAAATAAATTCGATAGGCGTCGCATACCCTACAATCAATCCTATAAACAGCCCCGCATAGCACAGGGGAGAGCTGATATTCCATCTTTCCTTCCATACCAACAGATTCGCCAGGAACACTACGCTCAGAATAGAGCCTATCACCACTGCATTAACAATCCAGGTGGAACCGAACATCGCTGCGGATTTGGTGATGCTTCGCGTTTCCAGCAACATGAATCCAGCGCCCAGGAGAAAAAAGCGCAGATGATAAATGATTTCCCCTGGGCGGATGGCAAATCGAAAAATCGCAAACGTAAACACCAGAAGGGCCGTTAACACGATTATGTAGGTATTAGGCAGAGTAGGATGGGACAGATACAGATGCGGCCAATCGTCCGTTGCCAATACTGTGCCGCTTTTCAACTTCCGCATGGGACCGGGATCGATATGCACAATCGGAAACTTGTCGTTTGACCGCGGCGTATCAAAAATCCCTTCCGGCCCAACTCCAAAAGCGATTGAACTCCAGGGGCTTCCTTTTGTCGTCAACATGACCGGCTCTTTTCCAAAAGCTTCGGTCATGCTCCAATAGAGCCGCTCTCCCATCCATTTCCGGGTACTGCTCAAGTGCACCATAAAAATGGATTGTGGGTTCATTAACCGCTTGACGTCGCGGAAAGCCTCTACCGTGTACATATAACTTTCCAGCCGCAACGTGGACAAGCCGGGAACTTGCAAATGGGAATCCAGCGCATTCATCAAAATGAGATCATAGTTCTCACGAGAACGCCGTAAATAGGAACGGGCGTCGTCGTTGATAATACGAACTCGTTGGTCGCGGTAGGGGCGATGTGGATGAGTCACAAATCCCTGCTCCAGAATCACCGGGTCCACTTCCACCACCGTAACCCGTTCCGCCTCATTCATCAGGGCCATGGCCGCGTCATTTCCCGATCCGCCGCCCAATATTAATGTCCGGCCAGGCGGGCGAAACTGGTGCGGTAATTGGTAATAGGGGATATAGGGAGCCAAATACGATTTCTCCAGCGCCGGGGAAAATTTCAAGGCGTCCTGAATCCTCAACTTGTCGACCCTGATTCCGAAACCGAGGTACTCATTTTTTCCGGATATCTTTTGATGGTAGGGTTGGAACGTGACTTTATAGTAAGGAGACCACAGCCCCTTTTCCAGCAGAGTGGTAATAAGAATCATTCCCGCAAAACAAATTATAGACCCGACAAGGATCCACAACCTGTTTTTAAGCAACAGTAAAAAGGCCAGGGTTCCGCCCAGAAAAAACCAGCCGCTCGGTGAAACGCGCAAATAACTGAGCAGGACGAACGCCGACATCCCCAACAAACTGCCCAGCAAATCGTAAGCATACCCTTCCAACCGATTCTCAAACCGGTCCAGTAACTCACCCAGCTTATAACCAATGGGAGAGAAGAATGAAAAGTTCCCAATGAAGACCAATACAATCACCAAGGGAACGGAAATGTTTTTTTTCTCGTCGGCATACGTACCCACCCAAAAGATTTGATTTGGGTCGACGTTGTGGTAACCGAAACTATTAAAAAAGGTGATCAGTCCGACGACGGCAAGGGCAATCACAAAAAAATATTTGAAAAAGTCCTTTCCTGATCGAACAATTAGACTGCCAAACCCCAACCCGAGGATGGCCGAAAGGATCATAAAATTGTTGAAGTACTCGACAACCTGGATGGTGGAGTTGGTGTATCGAATCAAGGCCAATTCAAAATACAGGGCAAGAAAACTGATACACACCAGTTTCAGCGCCTCCGGAGACACGCGGGTTTGCAACGTCTTGGCCTTCCACGATATTTTATTCACCATGTGTTCGACGTCGGCTGAAAGTGGACTGTTTGAGGTAAAAAGCTAAGAGATACTTTCTATTAAACTTTCCTCAGGCTGATACTGTTTCCTTACTTGGATTCAACTGGTAAGTGCAACTTTGGAGACGGTATAAGAAGCCAACTGGGATAATATTCCTGGCGTTTCTTAAACCGTCAAATCCAAGGAGCGCTTGTGAAACATTACACCCAGTTGACCCAGGAACAACGATACC
>JAJDBE010000065.1 GCA_029261515.1 Nitrospinaceae bacterium
GACAGCGATTCATCTTCATAGTGAAAAAGTTTTTCATGAGATGCCAGGTTGTTTATGCCGAACTGCTCTATGCGGTAGTTCATCGCTCGAGCCGAAGGACGATAGGCATCTGTCAAAGGATCGCGCTGAGGGATCATCTCCCCGTGGCGATTCAAAGGACGGAACGATTCGTCGCCGACTTCGTGATAGAACAGCGTGAACTCACGAAAATCCTTCTCTTCGTCATTGACGATCATCGCCATCCAGCCATTCTCCAACGGACCGCCGGTCCACGGATCAAGATACCTGGAACCACGCGGCTCCACCATGAACGCGCCGATCAGCCCCAGAGAGGACGGGTCGCGGCCTGCATGACTCTGAATCATGTGCGCGCCTTCCTGCTCGTCGATGGGAATGTACCACTCGAATTCCTGTGACTCGCCGGACTTGATGACCGCTCCCGGAGATGCGGCAGAAGCCGGTAGGCCAGAAGAGCTGATGATCATCGCCGAACCGTTCACCTGAAAGGCCGCATCTTCATCTTCAACAGCGTTTCGAACTTTAAACCGGACGCAATCGCCCTGGTTCGCACGCAGAACCATCGGTGCAATCGCGTCGCCCTGAAACCCAGTGGAAACGGCTCCGGGGTCCAAATTGGCTTCATCTTCACGAGCCTTGCGGTTCAATTCCTCTTCCTTACGAACCTTTTTCACGTCCTTGGTCAAGGCAAACATATAACCGGGATAGTAGTCGCCCCACTGGTTCAGGGTGATCTCGACGTTGATCGCGGTTATATCGTAAGATTTGACTGGGACGCCGCTTGGGCAATGCGCGCCCTTGAACACTTTTTCCGACGCTTCGGAAGGCCCTAAAAGGTAGCTCTGCTGCAATTGGTGAGCCGACCAGGAATCATGGAATCCGCCGCCTGAAGACGCAGGAGAAGCATGCTCCTTGATTTTATCCTGGAGCCGGCCCATCAACGTCATGAAGGTCCTGTCCAGTTTTTCCTGGTTGCCCTCGAGACCGCTCATTATGTCTTCGTACTCGAGCTGGTTCTCAAGCTTGTCCAGCCAGGCGGGACGATCGACCGCCGGATTCTTGTGCCCATCGCCGTGCTCGGTTCCCGCAAAAGCAGGACCTGCACCAAGGCCGATCGCCAGGAGAATGAGCAGCACCCTCCCCCAAACGCCTCGCTTTGGGTTTAACAATTCGTTTTCCATCATAAAGTTACCTCCTCAAAATTATGAAAAACACTCCCCTAATAAATTGACTACAATAAACTCAAAGGCTTAGGAAAATAGCCTGACAGTTTTGCCATCAAACCCACCGATTTTTATGCCGAACTTTGGCCGGGAAAATTAATTATTCAGAAGTTTTTACGGGCAATTCTAATGAGTTAAAGTTAAGGATTAACGTATTTCGGGCGTCTTTGATGGCATTTAAACCATTGCCTCTTGTAGATACTTTTGGCTCGGATATATTCCCCGGATATTATTTTTTTTTAATCTATTTTTAGGTCTTAAAGAAACCGGAGGAGAAGCCTTGGGGGTTCCAATAATGAGAGACGTTTATCGGGAAATCCGAAAAAGGGGAGAGGTTTTAAATCAAATCAGGAAAAAGTTCATTCAGATTCACTTTTATAGTCTTGCGACCGCATCAATTCTTTTTTCAAATAGATTTTGGCCCGGGCAATCCGCGACATGACTGTTCCAATGGGAATCGTGAGAATATTTGAAATCTCTTTGTAGGTCCTGCCTTCGAAGTAAAACAGAAGGATCGGGAACTTTAGCCGCTCGTCCAGAGTGTCCAGGGCCATTTGTATGTTGTTTTTTACTTCTTTCTGCAAAAAGTCATGCTCTGGGTTCATCCTGTTATCGTCATGCAGAACCTCGCAGACGGAATCGAACTCCAGCTCAATCCAGTTTTTTCGCTTCTCGGCATCCTTCAAAAACAGGTTTCGGAGAATAGAAAACAACCAGTATTTGCATTTGGTGTGGTCTCTCAGTTGATGAAAATTTTTCAAGGCACAGTAAAATGTCTCCTGAACCAGGTCTTCAGCCTGCTCCTGATTACGGCAGAGACGATAGGCGGACCCAAGAATGACGGGGGCGTGGGGCGCTAAGTGCTTGTCAAAACAATCCCATTCGCCTGAATCCTGGATTTTGTCCTTGAATCGGATTAAGATATCCAAAATTTTATATCCATTTTAAGCAATAACGAAGGCTCAATCCGTTTTTATCCTTTTTCACGGAATAATATAAAAACCGGAGTATCTTTTAAAGTTATATAAACTGGTTTCTCTGAACTTTTCAATAAAGGAAATTTTTCAAATAACAACTAACCAAAAAAACCATTTCTTTTCAAATAGTTAAATAGGGAGTCAGAGTAAAAATAAAAAAATAATAAGAGCGTTAAGACGTTAGCCTAATTTTCCAATTCAACATACTTAAAACTTTTTATGCTTTTTTTCATCTTATTTGGCTAATGCACTTTTCAATTTCAAACGAACTGTTTAAATGCAAATCACCAACAAAGAACTTCTAAGGCTTTCAACAAAAATTGAAAGCGAAGGCAAAGCCTTCTATACGGAGCTTTCGAGCCACATCGAAAACCCCGAGGTGAAGGAGTTTCTGCTTCTCATGGCTAAAGAAGAATCCATGCACGAAATACAGTTCAAAAAATTACTCGACGAAAAGGGAGAGCTGCCGTACGGCTGGGAAAACAATGAATCGCTACGCGAATTGATAGACACCCAGTTTCAAACCGATATTTTCCCTCAATTGGAAGAAATTTTTGCTCAATTGCCTCGGTTTCAAGGAATCAAAAAAGCCATCGATTTTGCTGTCGAAGCAGAAAAAGTGTCTTCTGAATTCTATGGGCTTCTGCAGGATGCCTGTACGGATATTGAATCAAAAACACTGCTGGTGCTTTTGGAAAAGGCCGAGCAGGAACATCTGGAACGTGTCGAAATGATACGAGACCGCTACCTCGCCGACTCATCTGAAGATAAACCCCTTTAACTCTCCCCCGTCCCTCCACTACTTTCCCAACTTCACTCTAAATTTTATCCGGGCAAAAAAAAACAGCACCGGAAAAATTCCGGTGCTGCTTAAAGTTGAAACTTTTAAAAACTTATTTCGCGGCCAACTCGAAATCAGTTTTTGCATCGCCGTCGGCTACGGTCACTTCTTTCGTAACTTCGCCAACATAAGGATGCCATGCAGTCACTTTGTACTTGCCAGCAGGGATTCCTTCGATCTTGAAAGATCCGTCATCGCCACTGATCGCATAATAGGGATTCCAGACGATACGGCCATCGGCTTCCATGAAGTTGTGCTGATCGCACTGCAGGAAGAAATGATCGTCTTTTTTCTGTTTAAAACGCTTGAAAGTCTTGGTCACATCCGCAACATCACCTTTAGAAGGCAAAGGTTTATTGAACAGGGTCTTGCGATTCGCGCCTGCAACAGAATACCCATGCGGGTTGTGCAGAATATCCGGATCCTGATTGGTGATCGTCATTATTCCCTCTTTAACCCCCTTGGGAGTCTTACGGGCAACGGAAACCTTGGGGAAAACATCGCAGGTTTTGAAATCGAAATTGATGGTTTCAGTAGACCAGGCTTTGCCACTTTCAATATTTTCGATGAAAATCACGGCGTCCTTCAGTTTTCCGCCATTGGCAACAACTTTAAGGCGCGGGCGGATGTTGCCTTCTTTGGTGTCAGGGTGAGTGGCGCAGAACTCAACGTTCTTGCCTTTGTTCAAATCTTCCATGATCGGTGCAGGCGCATCACCTTTCAGGCTAATCACACCGCTGATGGATCCTTTCCCAGCCGCACCTTCCTCATATTTGGCTTTTTTTGCAAAAGCCGAGGAAGCACTTAACGCAACTGCAATTGCTAATACCAAAATTCCAGACAGTACTTTTTTCATGCTTTTAATCCCTCCATGTTTGACAAAAAATTACACTCCACTACCTAAAGTGATTATTTGCTTGTTTAATGGCGCAAGATTATATCACTAAAATAAAAAACCACAAGAGAACTTAAAAAAAAAGGGGGCCTGACAAAGAGGCCCCCTTTGAATTTAAAGCAATTAAACCTACCGGTTCATGGACAACCGGTCATCATCAGCTTCCGGGTTGGATGCGGATTTAACACCTTTCGGCGTCACATCTCCCAGAGGCAGAATCGACCGCTCACCACCCGGCAGAACCTTGAAGTAACCCCACTGACCTGCCTGCTGATAGGGGGTCCTCGCATTCAACCAGAGGTAGGTGCCGGGGTTCTTGTAAGTACCGCCAGCCGTAATGAACGCCTGAATGTACTCACCACCGCCGAACTCCTCAACGTCGATCATGTCGGAGCCTTCCTGATTCAGGTGACGCCTCCACTGATGACCGTCCAAGTTGAACATCTGGTTCTGCTCGTTGTGCGCACCGAAGAT
>JAJDBE010000066.1 GCA_029261515.1 Nitrospinaceae bacterium
GAGGAGTACTACCAGGAAAACAAGGCCTCATTCATGAAGCCGGAGATGTTTAAGGTCAGCCACATCTTTGTACAGACGATCAACCGGGCTCAGCAGGGCAAGACCGAAGACCCGGAAGGCAAGAAGAAGGCCGAGAGAATCATCGAGGGAGTCAACAAGGAAGCGCGGAAGAAAATCGACGGCATCGCAAAAAAGCTGAAGCAAGGCGAGAATTTTGCCAAGCTGGCCAAGGAATCCTCCGAGGATGAATCCACAAAGGACAAGGGAGGCAGTCTGGGCACTCTGGTTCCCGGAACCACGATCCCTGAAATCGCCTCGGCGATGACGAAACTGCAAATCGGCGAAACCAGCGACGTGATCGAGAGTTCTTTTGGCTTGCACATCATCCGGCTGAACGACAAAGTCCCCAGTCAGATCGCCGCCTTTGAGGAGATCAAATCCGACATTCTCAATATGCTTTTGATGCGGGAAACGGAAAAACATAAGGAACAGCTTCTGGTGGAATTGAAAAAAACCGCAGATATCAAGATTCTGATTTAATAATGGGTCACCCTCCCAAGAGAATGGTTGCAAATACATTCCATTTTTTAAAAGCCCCTTCCTAACCAACCATGAAAACACTGGTCACCGGCGCCACCGGATTTTTAGGCTCTGCCATCGTCCGCGAACTGCTAAAGGACGGACGCGCGGTCCGGGTTCTGGCGCGTGCAGGCACGGACACCGGGAATATCGACGGTTTGAGCGTCGAAATCGCCAATGGGGAGCTCAGGGACCGGGCTTCTCTTAAAAACGCGTTAACGGGCTGTGACGCGCTCTACCACGCCGCCGCCTATTACAGTTTATGGGACAAAAACAAACGCCTGATTTACGACATCAATGTCGAGGGCACCCGCAATATTCTTGCGGCGGCTTTAGACCTTAACCTCAAGAAAGTCGTGTACACCAGCACCGTGGGTTGCATCGGTTTGAACCCTGACGGCAGTCCGGGCAACGAAGACACGCCGCTGGACCCGGCGACGCTGTCGAACGACTACAAAAAATCCAAGTATCAGGCGGAACTGGTGGCGCGGGAGTTTCATCAAAAGGGCCTGCCGGTGGTGATCGTCAACCCCAGCACACCCATTGGTCCAAGAGACATCAAGCCGACGCCGACCGGAAAGATCATCGTGGATTTTCTGAACCGCAAAATGCCGGCCTATCTCGACACGGGGTTGAACCTGATCGACGTCGCCGATTGCGCCCGCGGCCATATTCTGGCGGAAGCCAAGGGAGTTCCGGGAGAACGCTACATTCTCGGCAACCGCAATATGTCCTTGAAGGAAATCCTGCTGACGCTGGAAGACATCACCGGGCTCAAAGCGCCTTCGGTGCAGATGCCTTACTGGGTCGCCTACACGGCAGGATGGGTTTGCGAAACGCTGTCGAACCACCTGACCGGATCGCCTCCTGCCGTCCCCCTCGCCGGTGTCAAAATGGCGAAATACTTCATGTATTTTGATGCCTCCAAGGCCGTGCGGGAACTCGGACTGCCGCAAAACCCCGTCGAAAACGCGCTTAAAGAAGCCGTGCAATGGTTTCGCGACCATGCCCTGGCCGCTCCCGCCCGATAGGATGGAAATTTTATCGCTACTTTGGGGAACGGTTCTGCTGCGACCCTACGTGTTCGTGTTTCTGGCGTTTTATCTCGCCATCGCCATTCTCAATATGGGAACCGCCCGGACGCTTATCTTCACAATCATGGCCTACGCCATTGCCTTTCTATCGGAATATTCCTCCACCCGCAACGGCTTCCCCTACGGATTTTACAGCTACATCGACACCACCCGCGACCAGGAACTGTGGATCATCAACGTCCCATTCATGGATTCGTTGTCCTATTCTTTTCTGTCCTACATCAGCTACACCATGAGCCTGCTCGTCTGGTCGCCTCTGAAAAAGAACGGCTGGGACGTTCGCCTGGGAGATAACGCAAAAGTCAAATCCTCCCTCAAAGTCGTTTTCACTGGAGCCGCATTGTTCATGCTGATGGACGTCATCATCGATCCGGTGGCGTTTCGCGGCGACCGCTGGTTTTTGGGGAAGATTTATACCTATCAGGAAGAAGGGGAGTACTTCAACATTCCGCTGACCAACTTTGCCGGCTGGTTTCTGGTGGGAACCGCGATCATCGGCAGTTTTTGTCTGGTGAACCGCTGGCTGGACAGGCATTTACCTGAATCCCGTAAAGACATTCCGTATCAGGCACTGCTGGGACCGGGGTTGTATTTTGGCGTGCTGCTGTTTAATCTGGCGGTGACGTTTTACATTCAGGAGTTTCTGCTGGGCTTTTGCGGCATCCTGATTACCTTGGCCATTTTATCTTTAGTGCTTTACAAGATCCGAAACCCTGGGAAAATAAACGCCAAAACCTAATGCATTCGGGTGTTCATGTAAAAACCGTAGACGAAAAGGGCCAGTGCCGCGATGATCAAGCCATCGTCCATGAGCAACTCTTTCCAGTTCGGGATGCCGCGGTCCCAAACCCAGGGAACCACGATAAACAACACGCCCACAATTCCGATTCCAAGCAAACTCAACAAGGTGATGATTAACACTCGATCATTCATAATGGCTGTTCGTCCTTTTCTTGCCTCAGTGGCCAGTGCACCCTCTTATTTTTACAAGGCACAATTCTACCAGCATTGCCCCGGTGAAAAAAGGTTTGAGTGTATAATCACCGCTCTTTACCCAAAAAACGGGCGATACAGATGAGCAATAAAAACTACAGAACCGGAGACCCGAAAATCGACCAATTGATCGAAGAACTGGCCGATGTGTCCGGCGACAAGGAGTGCCGGGAAATGTTCCGGCAAATCCTGACGAGCGTGACGAAACTGGGCATGGAGCATTGCGATCTTGGGGACTTTAAACTCATCAATACGGCGGTCAAAGAGCTTCGGCATGCCTTCCGCGTGTTTGTTCCGCACCGCAGCGTGCGCAAGGTCATGATATTTGGTTCAGCAAGAACCGAAGAAAACGATCCTCTTTATCAACTCACCTTAGAGTTGTCCCGGAAACTGGTCGCCGAGGGTTTCATGATCATCTCCGGCGCCGGCGGCGGTATCATGGAAGCCGCCAACCGCGGCGCCGGCAAGGGCAACAGCTTTGGCATCAACATCAAACTGCCTTTCGAGCAGAGCGCCAATCCCTACATCGTAGGCGACCCGAAGCTCATGACCTTCAAGTATTTTTTCACGCGCAAGTTGATCTTCATCAAGGAATCCGACGCCACGGTGCTGCTACCGGGAGGGTTCGGCACACTGGACGAAGGCTTTGAAAACCTCACCCTGTTCCAAACGGGCAAGACCCTGCCGCGTCCCATCGTGCTGCTGGAACCTGAGAATGAAAGTTACTGGGAAACCTGGCTCGATTTTGTCGATTCGGTACTCATCAAACGCGGATTCATTGCCGCTGACGACCGGAAATTGCTGCAAGTGGCGCACACGGCAGACGCGGCGGCCCAATACGTCACCGATTTTTACCGCGTCTATCACTCTCTGCGCTATGTTCACGGACTCACCGTCCTCCGATTCACCCGGGAAATTCCAGCAGAGCTGATCCGTCAATTGAATAATGAATTCAAGGACATTCTTGCCAATGGCCGGATCGAGGCGTCACCGCCGCTTGAAGAGGAGATGGCCACCAGGGAACACCTGAACCTGCCGCGCCTGGTGCTGCATTTCGATCAAAAAAGTTTCGGGCGCTTGAATGAGATGATCCATACGATCAACGAAGGGGTGTCTTAAGCGACCTGTTGCCTGGATTCCATTTTCCCCTTCCCTTTTGTCCTTCTGCCCGGTTTTCAGCCCAAAGCGAAACTATTTCCCCCTTAAATTTAAGTTTATCTAAATAAAAACCGTTCCTAGTAATTGCAGGTGTGTTTTCAGGAAGGAAAGTGGGATTGATTTTTCCTGCCCTATCCCATCCAGGGGCAAAATAGGTTTTCTTTCCAGCCAATAACAGGCGGTCACGGTTGAATAATTTAAGACGACAAAAACTTTCAGACACCCCGGTTTCCCAATCGGTCTCAATGGAAACCCCCACTCTAGAGGAGTCATTGCCCCCACCCTCTCCCACTCCTTCCCTGATCGGCTTTCCCAACACGTTGATCGTTATTCCTGCGTTTAACGAGGGAAAAAATATTGCCCGGGTTCTGGAGGGCATCCGCCGCTGCGCACCGGGGCTTCCGATCCTGATCGTCGATGACGGGTCCGGCGACGCCACGGCCCAAATCGCCAGGGAACAGGGAGCGACGGTTCTATCGATGCCCTTCAACTCAGGTTACGGAGTGGCCCTGCAAACGGGATTCATCTATGCCCTCAAAAACCGCTATACCACGGTGGTGCAAATGGATGCCGACGGCCAGCACGATCCGCGCCACATCATCGACATGCTACAGGAAATACAAACCGATGATCTCGACGTGGTGATCGGTTCGCGGTTTCTTGGCAAGAACAAATATAAAACTTCCATCCCCAAACATCTGGGGATGTATATTTTTGGCAAGCTGGCTTCCTTTTTCTGCGGACAAAAAGTGTCGGACCCCACGTCCGGCTTTCAGGTACTGAAAGGCAAGGCCATTCAGTTTGTCGCCGGCGA
>JAJDBE010000067.1 GCA_029261515.1 Nitrospinaceae bacterium
TTCTTCGGCTTGCCGTTCCTTGTGACGAAAACGGCTGGGTATGAATTGATTGCCGCGGATCAACCCGGCATTGGCGGTGAATACCAGATCGGGGACGTGTGGTTGTGGGGTGAGGAGCTGAACATCGGTAAACTGCCTGAGCGTGTCATACAGATCATTCCATTGATCGGTGGCACGGGCGGGATTCACCGACCCGATCTGGTTTTCCATCCAGGGATTGATTGTGTATTGAACGCCGAAATAATCCGGAGAACACATTAAGAGACTTGGTGCCATAACCCGGGACTCCTCAATACATAACAGATTTGTTGCTACCTGTTTAGATGGTTCTGGAGGCGTAAACGGTTCTTCTTTATCAAGGTAAGTCTTTGAAAATTAAAAGGGATTGAAAAATCGAAAGTTGAGAAAAGTTGAGAGAGGAGGATAGGGGGGACGATCGTGGCATCGTCCCCCCTCAAAAAAGGAGGAGAAAAGTAATGATGTCAATATAGCAAGGACAAATTAAAGAAGTATTAACTGAATATTAATTAATTTTAATCTGGAGAGGCAGGTGGATATCCAAGAAAACCACTCTTAAAATTCAGTTTTAGATTTCAATAAATTAAAAGGGAGCGAGATGATCGGACCAAAGCAAGCGCTTAAAAAAGTCGACAAACGATTTTTTTATTCGTCTCTATTGAAGACGGTTTTTTCATAAGTGTTGCGAACCAGGTCCAGGCTGTTTTCCAGCCACAGGTCGGAAAAATTAGGCGGGTAGATTGCGAAACTTTTAATTTGATGCACCATGATCCGCGCATCCCGGTACCATGTGATAATTTTTTTTCTTTTAAATATTTTTTTGGCTTCCTGCAATCGCTCAATCGCCGCATCGGGATTGCGGTTACCGAACAGACTCAAAGCCAGTCCCACATATCCCAATCCTTCGTCAGGCCTCAACGCAACGGTTTTCTTGTACGATTCAATCGCTTCGGGGTAACGTTTCACTCTCGCCTGCGCATTGGCCAGATGAAACTGCACATCGAAATTCTCAGGCTCGGACACGGCCAGTTCTTTGACCACGTCGACGGCCTTAAACGGTTGTGCGATTTTTAAATAGGTGCTGGACAACTTGAGCCGGGTGGCTGTTTCCAGATTTTTTCCCGGATTGGAAACCAGGATTTTTTCCCAGGCCGCAATGGCTTCTTCCATAAACCCCTGTTTATCCAACCGGGCGGCCTCCTCAAACAGGGCGTCTGCGGTTTCGGCTTGAGTGGTTGCAGTCATTATGAATAAAGCCAGAATGGAATAGAGGCAATATGAAAGTATTCGTTGCATGGCTGAAAAATTCCTAGAGTTTACTGGAAAAAATGGGTCACGAAACTTCGATCGACTCTTCGAATAGGACGGATTCCGATTCGATGAGCGGGCGTAACGCCTTTTTCAACAAATTAATAAATTGATCCTGCCTTTGCACGACCTGCTCGACATCGCCGGGATCCAGGTAAAAAATGTTCGATGCGGTTCCCTGATGCGTGTGCACGACGGCGCGTTGAATCCTCACATTCATTTGCGAGAATACCTTGGTTTCCATCATCATCGTTCCCATCAGATCGTGAGTCGACAAGGTCACCGTTCTGCCAATGATCTTGACTTTGAGTTTGACATCCTTATAAGGGTGTTTTTCCTGCCGGGTCACCCGGTCCCGGCCTTCGAATATCGCAGAGATGGGTTCTTTATTGACGAAAATTCGTTTGAGGTCTTCGATCACCTGTTGTTGCACGAAATAATAGTTGGAGTGATCAATGGGGTTGCCGGAAGAAGTGACGACCTTGAACACATCGAAGGCGTTGTCCTTCATCGTTTGAATGTTGGCTTCCACGATGTTCAAGTGATTGAATGCCATTACCGTTGAAACATGAAACAGAAACCCTCTTTGATCCCTGGCGCACACGATGAGGTCTGAAGGTTGACCAGGTTGAAATATCAGGTCGGCGGCAAACTGCTCTTTGGACCGGGTAAATGCATTGTAGGTCTCCAGTTGGGATCGCAGGTCCTTGGGAAGGCGCACCATCTGCAGGAAATCGAGTTTGACGGACTTTGGAACATCCTCATGTCTTTTGTGATGCAGGGTGTATTGATAAAATAATTTCAACTGTTCGATCTGCGAGGGCGACATCTTCATTTTCGTTCCCGCCCGGTCCGCATAGGTGAGAAGCACCAGCATCTTCAGGCGTTCCTTGTCATGCGTGACCAGGTCCCACACCATTTCATAGGTGTCGTCTTCTTCCGGATCGAGAAGCATCAAATCGTACATGGTCAAATGTTTTTCCACCAGAAACGCCACGTCCTCCACCCGTTTCGGGTTTTCACTGTAGCCCAGGTTCGAGAGAATGCCGGGAATCATGCGGGCGCCGACCAGTTCTTCGTTCTCGCCGCTTTTTTTGGCGCCTTTGCCGATGTCGTGCAGAAGCACCGAGAGTTTGAGCGCGATTTTGTCCTTCAGGGAATGAAAAAGGTCGATGAGAAACGCGTCGGCTTCTGTTCTGGTCTCCAGCAAATTGAGTGCGTCGAGGGCAGAGAGAATGTGCATGTCTGTTGGAAACTTGTGGACATAGATGTCCTGCAACTGGCCGCAGATGTTTTTGAAATCGGGAATGTAATAATCGCCGAGCAACCCGAATTCGTGCATCAGGCGCAGGGCCTTGGCAAAGTATTTTCCCCGGATGACGCGCTGAAAATAAGTCTGTATTTCAGACTTCCCGTTTCCCTCCAGCGACTGGAACATGGGAGCGGTTTGGTCCAGATGATCTTCAATGGAGCGGGTAATGGGATAAGACAGGAAATAATTTTTTTCCGCCACCCAGGCGAACACTTCAAAAATCCACTGCGGAGTGCCCGCCGATAGAGTTTCCGGCTCTTTGTTGAAAATGATCTGGTCTTCCGCGTTCAGGGCAAAATTGTCGGACAACTGTTTGACCTTCTGGACGTCGAAGGACATGCTTTCCCAGAACAGGTTGCGGCTGTAACGTTTCAAAGGCAGACCGGCATGATAGAAATATTCCCGGTAAAACGCCTTCAGTTCGAATCCCATCGCCTCGGCGATTTTTTCGCGCACTTCGTAGCTCAGGACATCGCGTTGTGCGCCCTTTTGGACGCTGTGTAACAACAAACGCACCCGCGACAGGAAATTCAGCGCATTTTGCATATTCTTAAAGGCAGGCGCGCTCAGCATGTGGTTCTTAAAAAGCGCGTGCATGATTTCAAACTGATTGATCTGCTCCAGGTTATGACGAATCCGCACCAATGCCAGGGCGCAGTAAAGCCGCCGGAGTTCTTCCTTGACGTTGGGTTCCTGCTGAAACACGGTATTTTGCACTTCATAATAAGTCCGGTGCCGGAAGCAATATTTCAGCAGTTCTTCTTTGTGAATCAGGCTTATGGTTTTGATGGAGCTTTTGAGTTCCGCGTAGACGAGCGGATTCCCGGCGATAAACCGGTGTTCCATCAAGGAGAAAAGATCGGAGAGCTTATCCGAAAGAAACTCCTGTTCTAAAATCGAGGCTTCGGAATAGCAGGAACTGCTGGCGGTGGGAAAAATATCCTGAAAGACGAACAGGTATTCGAAATGTTTGATGATGCCGCGTGCCAGCTCGGATTCGGTATTTTCGGCGGAAAACTTGGAGACGATCTGAAGATCGACATCGGAGCGAAAGTACATTTCCTGGCGGCCATAACCGCCCCGCGCCACGATCGCGACAGGAACCTCGCTTTCAGACAAAGCGGTTTGGTTGAGTTGGTTGTACAGCCAGACCGCTGTTCGAAAACCGGCTTCGACGACGGCATCGACGAGAGCCGTTCGTTTTAACAGCAGCAGGTGGCAATTGTCCGACTTTAAGATTTCCTTTTGCAGTTTTTCGGTTTCGCTGTTGACGATGTTCAGAATTTTTCTTTTGAAGGCAAGGTAAAATTTTTGCGGATCGCTTTTTTCTGCATCTGCAAGCGATTGAAGTCCGGTAACAGCAAGGATTTTAGGCCGCAGTTCGGACACATAACGGTCGCGAATGTTTCGATTGGATTGATAGAATTCAATCATTGCCAGCGCTAGAAAAAGCCCAATATAAAGAAGTTGTTTATATTTAGGAGGGCCGGAAACCCGGATTTTTCCTGTAATTTAAGGATAAACTGATTCTGGGGGAGATTCAAGGAAAGACGCTGAATTCTGCCTGCAAAGACCGTTATTTTCCGCCGGACCGAGGGCGGGTCCACAGGGCTATTTCCGGACTACTTCAAAGTACGGCCCATCAATTCAATGAAGGGTCTTAAGCTTTGGACCAATTTGGCGAACTTTTCCGGTTTTAGAGATTGCGGACCGTCGGAAAAAGCGTGCACGGGGTCCGGGTGCACCTCGATCATCAATCCGTCGGCACCGGCGGCAATGGCGGCCCGTGCCATCGAATCCACCAGGTCCCAGTGGCCGGTGCCGTGGCTGGGGTCGATGATGATGGGCAGGTGGGTTTCCTTTTTGAGTACCGGGATGCAGCTCAAGTCCAAGGTGTTGCGGGTGGCGGTTTCAAACGTGCGGATGCCGCGTTCACAGAGAATGACGTCTTTATTGCCTTCCGCCAGAATGTACTCGGCGGACATCAGAAACTCCTTGATGGTGGTCATCATGCCGCGTTTGAGCAGGATGGGCTTTTTGATTTTCCCCAGTTCCTTGAGCAGGGAAAAATTCTGCACGTTTCTCGCGCCCACCTGCATGATATCGGCATATTTGGCGACGAGGTCTACTTCCCTCGGGTTCATGACCTCAGTCACGATGGGCAGCCCGGTCTCTTTTTTTGCCTGCATGAGCAGGATCAGCCCCTCTTCTTCCAATCCCTGAAAACTGTAGGGGGA
>JAJDBE010000068.1 GCA_029261515.1 Nitrospinaceae bacterium
AAAAGTGCCCTATAAATATTTTCAGTTGCCCCGTTCGAGGTAAGTTGTTCCGTAATGAATATAGTTGTCCACCGAGGCTACACGGTGCCAGCAAGAGGGTTCTCAGTTCCTCATAATTTTTTTTCATGCCCCGCTTTAGGGGTTGATAAAGGAGGTCTGCAATGTCGAACAGGATAAAAAAATCGTTACAGATTTGTGGTTTGGCGTTTCTGTTTTTGTTCGTCCAAATGGGGACCGCGATCACTTTTCCTGATTCTCCGTTTGTCGCCAAAGCTGAAGCTAAAAAAGGGAAGAACAAGAAATTAAGCCGGAAAGAGATTACGAAAAGAATTAATGAACTGCAACAAGACATTGATAATCTGGGACAAGACCTCGCCGCCATCGAACTGACCCCGGGTCCTGCTGGACCGATAGGTCCTATCGGTCCACAAGGTCTAGCAGGTCCCGCAGGCACTGACGGCCTTCCGGGAGCGGATGGAGCCGCTGGTCCACAAGGTCCTCAGGGTGTAGCCGGTCCAATAGGCCCTATTGGTTTGACAGGTCAAGCAGGTACTAATGGTGCGGATGGTATCAATGGCACGAATGGTTTAGATGGAGCACAAGGTCCTGCTGGAGAAAGCGGGCTAGATACCGCTGATGGCGTATATATTACGGAAGCAAGCCTGGCTGTTCTTATTTCTGGGTCAAGTGTAGAAATAACTATAAAGGGAGTTGGATTAGCAGTAATAGGTGAAACTCCTACGGTTACTTTGGGTTCTGCAAGTTCCACCAACGTAACGACCAACAGTTCCAGCGAAGTGGTCGCTGAGTTTCCGAGTATCGCCTCCGGCGATTATCTTCTGTCGGTGTCGAATTCGCAGGGTTTAGGGGAATTTGATTTTACCGTGGTAGATGTTCAGGAGTCTGCTTCCAGTTTTTTTAATAAAAACAGGATTTATTTAGAAGAAAAGCTTTTGGATGCCGTTGCAGGTGAATTTGCCCAAATGCGCGTCCCGTGTAGGGATATTGAGGACATAATAATAAATGGCGGTTGGCTTGCTCTTAAGGGAGGAACTCCTCCAGAAACATCTATACCAATTCATCATAATGATGGAGTTAATCACGATGAATATTTTTTTCAAATTAGATCCCACCCTGGGAATACGATACAACTTTGGGCATTTTGCTTGGATGTTCCATAAGTCTTTTTTAAATTTTGAAAAGGACGTTAGCCTTTGAATTGCGTTCCTTTCGTGGCCCTATGCTTAAATCCAATATCACAGTTGTAACCTTATTGATATTTGTGCTGGGAATCGGTTCGCTTGCCTTAGGCGCTGAACCAAGTATCCAATACAGCGGTCAAATATCAATTGGGAAAATTCTCAAGGACATTTCGTCTAAGACCGGCATTAAATTCATCATGTCCGATGAAGTATCGCGACAAGTAATCCAAGCCCACGTTAAAGCTGATAATTGGAAGTCCGCCGTTCATCAACTTCTTAGCGAATTCAGTACCCTTGAGTCATGGAACGAAAATCTTGCTTCCAGCAAAGTCTGGGTGTATGGAAAAGAATTCGCCGGAAATTCTGAAACCATCCAAATTAAACAGCGAACACCCCCCAGACACGTTGTTACAACTGCTCCGAAAGATAATCCATTAAATCAGCTTCCTCCTCATATTCGTCACGACCCAGAAGTATTACGATTTCTTTATTTGAAGGGAGTTGAAATGCCCGCCGACGTCAAGGAACGGTATGGAGATCGATTAGAAAACCTGCCGCCGGTAAGGCCGATGTTTCTGCACGTGGCGAAAAACGTTTCATTTGTCCGTTTTTTAAAATCTATTGGTTTGCGTCCGCCTCCAGGATAAGCAAATTTATTTTTGATATAGAATGCCTAGAGGAAAAATCACTGTTCGCTCTCACCCAGCCCTCTCCCGCTTTTTGAAGAAATAAAAGCCGCCCCTTCCCTCCTGTTTTGTTTTAAAATAAAAGCGTAGAAACCGCCTTTTGAAAGGTTCACGCCATGCCGCTCAATCCGCCAAAATCGGCGGGAGGATGGAACGCCATTTTTTACTCCCTGCGCCTCGCGTGGCGCGCCGGTCCCTTTCAATTATTAAAAGCCCTGGCCTCGAAAAACGCGTGTAAAACCTGCGCCCTGGGTATGGGCGGCCAAAAGGGCGGCATGCGCAACGAATCCGGACGCTTCCCTTCCGTCTGCAACAAATCATTTCAAGCCCAGTCGGCGGACATGCAGGCGGGAATCGACGACGAATTTTTTGCGCGCCACAGCGTCGCGGAACTTTCGACCTGGACGCCTCGCGATCTGGAACACAGCGGCCGTCTAGTGAGTCCTCTGATTTGCGAACCCGGTTCGGAGCGCTACCGTCCGACAAGCTGGATGGAGGCGATGGACCGTCTGGTCAAAAAACTTAAGTCCACGCCTCCCAATCGTTCCTTTTTTTATTTCAGCGGCAGGTCTTCCAACGAAGCCGGGTTTCTCCTGCAATTGTTCGCCCGCGCTTACGGAACCAACAACGTCAACAACTGCTCCTACTACTGTCACCAGGCTTCCGGGGTGGGGCTGACGCAAAGTTTGGGGACGGGCACGGCGACCATTGAGCTGAAAGATTTGGATCATGCCGATCTCGTATTTTTGATCGGCGCCAACCCGCCGTCGAATCATCCGAGATTCATGACCACCTTGATGGAGATCCGCCGCCGAGGCGGACGGGTGATCGTGGTCAACCCGGCGAGGGAACGCGGTCTTGAAAATTTCAGCGTACCGTCAGACTGGCGCAGTCTGCTGTTTGGCTCCGAGATCGCCAGCAGTTACATCCAACCGCATATCGGCGGCGACGTCGCGTTTTGCAAGGGAGTCGCCAAGGCGCTTTTTCAGATAGCCCAAGCCAATCCCGAGGCGATCGACCGATCATTCATCGAATCGGCGACGGAAAATTTTTCAGATTACAAACAGGACGTCGAGAACTCGTCGTGGGAGGATATCGAAAAAGCTTCGGGCCTCAGCCGGGCCTTATTGCGGGACGTCGCGGACCAATACGCCCACGCCAAAAACGCGGTGTTCGCCTGGGCCATGGGGGCGACCCACCATGCCCACGGGGTGGCCAACGTACAGTCCATCGTCAACCTGGCGCTGTTGCGCGGGATGGCGGGCAGGCCGCACGCCGGATTGCTTCCCCTGCGCGGGCACAGCAACGTTCAGGGCATGGGTTCCATGGGAGCGACGCCGCAATTAAAGAAAGTGGTGTTTGACAATCTGGAATCGCTTTACGGTATAGCGCTTCCAAAAACTCCCGGACTGGACACGCTGGCCTGCATGCGGGAGGCGCGGGAAGAGAAGTTTGATTTTGCCTGGAACCTGGGCGGCAATTTATACGGTTCGAATCCGGATTCCCGTTTCGCTCAGGAGGCGCTTTCGAAAATCGATTTTACTTTGTACATGAACACCACGCTCAACCAGAGCCATTTTCTCGGGCGGGGGAAAACCAGTTTGATCCTGCCCGTAAGAGCGCGTGACGAAGAGCCGGAAC
>JAJDBE010000069.1 GCA_029261515.1 Nitrospinaceae bacterium
TGATCTTGTTGATGACCTCGCTGATCTCCGCAATCGCGTTCACCGAACTCTCCGTATCCGTCTGAATCGCTTTGATCTTGGCGTTGATCTCTTCGGTCGCCTGCGCCGTCTGGTTGGCCAGGTCCTTCACTTCATTCGCCACCACCGCAAAGCCTTTACCCGCTCACCTGTACGCGCCGCTTCAATCGCCGCGTTCAAGGCCAGCAGGTTGGTCTGCTTCGCGATCGAGGTGATGATTTTTATCACCTGACCGATCTCAGCCGAACTCTCGCCACTGTATATCGGAGGACCAATAATTAGATCAGAAAATACAACGGTCTCCTCCCAGTTTTTCGTCAGGCCTCCCACTGGCTTATAACGCAACCCGCGTTTCCATTTTGTTCCAGATTTTTTTTTCACATCGACTCATGATTTTCTCATCGTGTCACCTTTTTTTGCCAATGAATCCGGATCTTCGTTTCCCATCACTTGAGATAGCAGAGATGGTGTAAAACTGCACGTCTTTCCAGACAACCGTTCTATTATTCACCCGGTTGAAAGCGTTTGAAAATTCCCATTTTCTTCTTTACGCCCAAGTTTTTGTATGTTAATTTTCAGCCAATTTTATAAATCAGGAAAACCTTATACTTTGGATGCGGGCTTGAAATCAGCCTCTTTTAGACTATGATCATTTCTAAAACTGCTTCAATGTTGGTTGCTGTGTGAGAGCATTCAAAAAAACATTTTCCAGAAATGCCTATTAAGGCAATTTTTACTCAGAAGGTTTTTAGCAAAAAGGCTCTCGGCTGTTAGGCAACCCAAACGGTAAACCAGAAAACTATTTTGCCGTGGCATTCGATCAAGCTTCGTCATTTCTTGTGGGCTGATTTTCTTAAAATAATTAAATAGGGAAATCATTAATTTAGCTTTATCAGCAAACGTGTTTTTCGGCGGCAGGAGAGCTGCGGTAATGACAAACGTTGACAATTGATTCACAAACAGGAAAAGTTTCGCACTTCCAAAAAAACCTGGGGGAGAGGTGATTTCAGAGGAACGATAACGGAGGCAGTAATCACCGAAGGAGGGGACTTATTTTATGCAGGAAAACGGGTTGAATCGGAAGTGGCTAACGCAGGGAACCCTTGCGTTGGCAGGGTTGATGTTAATGCTCATCGCTCCGGTGCAGGCGCTGGCCCTGACTCAGGAAGAGCGTCTGGCTCTATTGGAAGAGCGATATAAAACCCAGGAAGACGCGTTCGCCTGGATGAAAAATTTTAAACCACTGGGCGACTTGCGGCTGCGCCACGAGCAATTGATTCGTGACGGGGACAATGGCACAGCGAGAGTCTTTAGCAGGACCCGGCACAGAATCCGGTTTCGACTCGGCGGTGAGTATTTTTTCGATCCAAACCTGAAAGTCGGATTTCGCCTGGTCACCGGCGGCGACGATCCTATCTCCACCAACCAGACCCTGGATGACGGTTTCGATACCAAGGGGTTCAATTTCGACCGCGGTTACGCCGACTGGAAATATCGGCAGATGCAGTTGCGTGGCGGTAAATTTGGTGTTCCGTTTATGAAATCGGAAATGCTCTGGGACGGTGATCTCAGCGTTGAGGGTGCCACTGAGAAATTCTGGCACAAATTGGGCAATGGCAAGATCGAATTGATCCTGGGCCAGTTCGCGGTCGAAGAACTGAGCGACACGGCAACTTCCGCATCGGGTGGCCGCGAGGATGACCCCAATTTGATGGCCTACCAGGCGATTGTTTCACAAAAATTGGGCGAAATCGGTGAAGCTAAAGTCGCAGTCGGATATTTCGATTACAACGCGCTGGCTGGAAACATTCTTCCCTTTGCCACCAAGGGCAATACCCTGGATGCGGCAGGAAACTATATCACCAACTACGATCTGTTTAATGTCATGGCCGCATTCAAAACCGACATGATTTTCGGCATTCCCGTCACTCTTTATGGAGAATACGTGAAAAACGTGGCCGACCGTGCGGACAAGCTCGAAAACATGGGTTGGCATTTAGGCACAAAAATCGGGAAAAAGGTCAAAAAATTCGGCGACTGGCAGTTGAAATATCTCTACCGGGAAGTGGAACGGGACGCCGTGCTGGATGCGGTCAGCGATTCCGATTTTCATGAAGCCGGCACCAACGCCAAGGGCAGTGAGATGGCGGCGGAATTCGGTATATATGACGGAGTGCTTGCAAGTGTGACCTATTGGGTCACAAACGAAATCACAGGGCCTAAAGATCACCTTGAGCGGCTTCAGCTTGATTTGATTTTCACTCTGTTCTAAGTCTCATTCCTCCCAAGCCGAAGGATATTTGCCTCAGATATCCTCCGGCTGATTTCCCAATGCATCAGGTCACCAGCATTTAGATTAACCAACACGAACTAAACTAAGGGGTCAGCTTTTTTCGTCTTGAGATGGGGGACGCATGGCGCGCTTGACAATATCTTTGTCGAAATAGTTGATGGACATGCCGGCATCGAGCACGATGCCTTGAGCGTTGATGCCGCTTGACCGCTGACTCAACAGAAACACCGCGGTATTGGCGACTTCCTGCGTCGTCAGGGCTTTTTTGCGCAGGGTCATCTCTTCGGCGTAAAGGTAGGAATCGACGTAGCCGGGAATTCCCGCCGACGCCGAGGTTTTGAGCAAACCGGCGTTGACGGAGTTGAAGCGGACGTTGGAAAACGCGCTGAACGATTTCGCCAGAAAGCAAAGGGAAGAGTCGAGAGCCGCCTTGGCGGGCGCCATGTACCCGTAGTTTTCCGCCGCCATGCGGGTGGTGGAAATCGACACCGTCACCACCGAAGCGTTTTTGTCGAGATGATCCTTGAAGGCATTGGCCAGTTGAATCAGGGAATAACAGGTGATGTCGATCGATTGCAAAAAATCTTTTTTCGTGGTCTCGTGAAACGGCCCACCGCCGCCGGAATAATTGGCGAAGGCGATGGAATGCACCATGCCGTGCAAAGTCTTCCGGTCTTTGGCGACTTCATTCTTGAGCCTGGCGATTTCACCTTCTTTCTCTACATCGCATACGTAAACCGGAGCATTGCCAATAAGCTTAGCGACGGATTTCTTGCGCTCTTGGGATCGCACGCTGTAGAGCACATCCGCTCCGGCTTCGGCCAGTGTTTTACCGATATGGGCGGCGACGCTTTTCTTGTTGGCGACGCCGAACACCAGAATGGTTTTATTTTCGAGATCGAGAAAGCTCATTTGACCTCCTCCACCAGCATGGCGGCAAACTCCACCGTCAGTACGCGCTTGGCACTCACCGAAACCCGGCCTGAGAGATAACAGGCCGGCTCGGCCATTTCCTTTAAGGTCACTTCAATGTCCATCACATCGCCCGGCAGTACGGCGTGTTTGATTTTGACATTATTGATCCGGGTAATCACGGGAATGCGGTTGTCCGGTTGCTTCTGCCTTTTTGCCATCAAAATGGCCCCGGCCTGGAAAACCGATTCCAGAATCAAAACCCCCGGCATGATCGGGCGGCCTGGAAAATGTCCCTCGAAAAAAGGTTCCTCAGGCTTCACTGTTTTACGGGTTTTGATGCTGCCGTCCGCCGATTCGATCACTTCATCAACAAACAAAAAGGGCGGTCGGTGCGGTATATAGGTCAGGAACTCTTGCATGAATTTACAGGCCACCGGTGATTTCGTGAACGGCTCCGGTAATATAAGACGATTCTTTCGCGGCAAGAAACAAGACACAATGGGCCACTTCCTCTGCCGTGCCAAAGCGTTTCAAGGGAATTTGCTTGAGATAGGCTTTTTTTTGCTCTTCGGCAAGGTCAGCGATGAAATCGGTGTCGATAAAACCGGGGGAAACGCAGTTGACGGTGATCTTGCGGCTGGCGACTTCTTTCGATAACGAACGGGTGAAGGCCACCTGCCCAGCTTTGGAGGCGGCATAATTGGATTGCCCGGCAAACCCGAACTTACCGATGGGCGAGGTGATGACGACGATGCGGCCATAGCGTTCGCGCATCATGGCCTGCACCGCCAGCTTGCAGATATTGAAGGTTCCCGTCAGGTTGGTCTGGATGACCTGATTCCAGTCGGATTCTTTCATCAACCCGACCA
>JAJDBE010000070.1 GCA_029261515.1 Nitrospinaceae bacterium
CTTCCCACGATGTTCGTGAACTTTAGATAGTCAACGAGGTCTTTCTTATGGAAAAAAAATCGAACCCCAACGCAGGATCAGAAGACGGGCAAGAACCGGTCGCCCCTGATATGACGCCGGATGCAATTGGCTCAGAAGATGCCGCAGGGGCCTCTTCGGATGAGACTAGTGAGGATATGAGTGGCATGGAGTCTATAATTAATGAATTTCTCGTTGAGAGTTACGATAACCTGGATCAGCTCGACCAAGACCTGGTGGGTCTTGAGCAGAACCCTGGTGAGAAAAGCCTTTTGGCGAGTATTTTTCGCACCATTCATACGATTAAAGGCACCTGTGGGTTCATAGGATTTTCCAAGTTGGAATCTATTGCACACGTTGGGGAAAATTTGCTGAGCAAACTCCGTGACGGGGAGTTGACTCTGACGCCGTCGCGAACAAGCGGACTTCTCGCTATGCTGGATGCGATTCGCCAGATTCTTTCCTGTATTGAAGCAAACCAGAATGAAGGAGACGTCGATTATTCTGAGCTGATCGGAACCCTGACCGCCCTTCTAAAAGAAGGGGATGTCGTGGCCACCCAGGAATCTTCCGAGGCGCCTGCTGCCACAGCACAGGAGGCGGTTCCATCCGTACCGGAACAGGCGGCCCCTGCCGAAAGTGCGGCTGACGCGGCTCCAGAAAGTGTAGCGGTTGAGAAACAAGCCGAGCCTGCGGGGGGCGTGGAAAAGCGTGGAATTTCAGAAGCCAATATTCGCGTCGATGTCAACCTTTTGGACCGCTTGATGAATCTGGTCGGCGAACTGGTTTTGGCCCGCAATCAGATTTTACAATTTATCCCCAAAGAGCAGGACTCCACCTTCACTGCTACGACCCAGCATCTTAATCTGGTGACGACCGAATTGCAGGAAGGGGTGATGAAAACCCGGATGCAGCCGATTGGCAATATCTGGGGCAAATTCCCCCGTGTTGTCCGCGACCTCGCCATGTCCTGCGGAAAAAAAGTACGGTTGGAAATGGAGGGCAAGGAAACCGAGCTGGACAAAACTCTGATCGAAGCCATCAAAGATCCTTTGACTCACATTGTCCGCAACTCAGTGGATCATGGAATTGAGAATCCGGATGTGAGGGCGGCGGCTGGAAAGTCGGAAGAGGGGTTTTTGAAGTTGCGTGCTTTTCATGAGGGCGGGCAGGTCAATATCGAAATCGTCGATGACGGCGGCGGCATCGATCCCAAAAAGATTAAACAGAAGGCCCTGGAGAAAAATGTGATCACCCGCGACCAGGCGGCCCGGATGAATGACCGGGAGGTCGTCAATCTGATCTTCGCGCCAGGGTTTTCCACAGCAGAGAAGGTCACCAATGTTTCTGGCCGCGGCGTGGGCATGGATGTGGTGAAAACGAATATAGAGAAAATCGGTGGAACGGTCGATATTCAAAGCCAGCATGGGCAGGGTACGACATTAAAGGTAAAAATTCCTCTGACTCTGGCTATTATTCCTGCGCTGACTGTTATGACCGGCGGCGACCGCTATGCCATTCCCCAGGTCAACCTGCTTGAACTGGTTCTTCTTGAAGGGGAGCAGGCAAAAAAAGGAATCGAACTTATTCAGGGGACTCCGGTTTACCGCTTGCGGGGAAACCTCCTGCCTTTGATCTATTTACATGATGAATTGAAGGTAGAGAAAAAAGAAAATGGGGATGCGCTCAATATTGTGGTTCTGCAGGCGGACGACCGTCAGTTTGGTCTGGTAGTGGAGGGAGTAAATGATACCGAGGAAATTGTCGTTAAACCCCTCAGCCAGCAATTGAAGGGAATCCCGGCGTTTGCCGGGGCGACTATTATGGGTGATGGAAAGGTGGCTTTGATTCTCGATGTGATGGGTCTGGCTCAGGCGGCGCATGTGGTCAGTGAAGGCCGTGAGCGAGGCAGGTTGGATTCTGCCGTGAAAGAGCAGGCAACGAATGGTGAAAAACAAACCCTGCTTATTTTCGGTATCGGAAAGACGGGAAGAATGGCCATCCCGCTTTCTTCAGTCGCCCGGCTGGAGGAATTCAAGCGCGTAGATGTCGAATTGACCGGCGAGCAGGAAGTGGTTCAGTATCGCGGGGAAATCATGCCGCTCATCTATCTGGCTAAAATATTTAACGACGGCGAGGAGTTCATCGAGAAAGAGACCATGCAGGCGGTGGTTTATACCAAGGATGGTAGAAGCGTTGCCCTGGTGGCCGATAAGATTGTCGATATTGTGGACGAACTGGTCACGGTCAAGCGAGGCTCCAACCGAAGGGGAACCCTTGGCACCGTCGTTGTTCAAGGCAAGGTAACGGATCTTTTGGACGCCGAAGCGATTGTTCGCGAAAATGACCCTACTTTTTTTGAAGATCAACCTTTTGCTCACGCAGGATAGGAAATCAATTTATGGCGGATTCAAAACAGTTCTGTACGTTTTATTTGGGCGCCCTCTTTTTTGGCGTTGAGGTGGAGAATGTTCAGGAGGTTTTCAGGTATCAGGAGATGACCCGGGTGCCTCTGGCTCCTCCAGTTGTCCGCGGGTTGATCAACTTAAGGGGGCAAATCATTACCGCGATTGATCTTCGCAGTCGATTGGCCATGGAGCAATTGCCGGAAGGAAGATTGCCGATGAATGTTGTCGTCCGAACGGGCGAAGGCGTGGTCTGTCTTCTGGTGGATGAGATTGCAGATGTGCTCGAAGTTCCCCAGGAAAGTTTCGAGCGTCCTCCGGACACGATTGATGCCGTGACCCGTGAACTGGTTCACGGAGTTTACAAGTTACAAGATAAATTACTGCTTATTCTGGATACGGAACGGGCGGTTCACACCGACGTGGCGGAACCTCTGGCCGGTTAGCGTGAAGAGGTTTGCTAAAGTATAATTTTGGTTTTATGAAATTATAAGGATCACTTACCTGCCGGTTTTAAGGGCAGCGATGATCGCCTCGCCTACTTGATCGAGCGGTAGCACCTTATCCGCTAAGCCCGCCCGGGTGACGAAGCCTGGCATTCCCCATACTACAGAGCTGGCTTCATCCTGCACGATGATCTGTCCGCCAGCATTTTTGATGTGTTCACATCCGACCAACCCATCTTGTCCCATGCCAGTTAAAATAACGGCCAAAGCATAAGGGCCGTACAATTCTGCCACCGACCGAAAGAGGACGTCCACGGCGGGGCGGCAAGAGTTTTCCGGTTGAGCCTGGTTGGTTTTCAGGTTAACGCTGGTGCCATTTTTTTCCAGAAACATGTGATAATCCCCCGGCGCGATCCAGGCCTCAGACGGGTTTAATGCCTTGCCAGCCACCCCTTCCATGACATTTATTTGAGATTTAGAGGATAACCTCTCGGCCAGGAGTTTTGTGAAAAATGGGGGCATGTGCTGGACCAAAACAATCGGAACCGGAAAATCAGCCGGAAATACCGGGAAAAGCTCCGCCAGAGCATTGGGCCCTCCAGTCGAAACGCCAATGGCCACGATATCGATCCTCTGGTTGGGGAGCTTGGGTGTCTTCTGGGTGAAGGTTTTTTGGGGTATAGGTTTCGCCGCTGGAACCGGTTTTGCCGTAGGAGAAGGCTTTAGCCCCGCCTTTTCCGAGCAGAAAATCTTAATTTTGGGAATGAGTTCGTCCCGGACACGCTGCATGGCGATGGACACACTGCCGACATTTGCCGGTTTGGTGACGTAATCCGTTGCTCCAAGAGAAAGCGCTTCCAGGGTTTTGGCGCCTCCCCGTTCGGTGAGCGTACTGAACATGATAACCGGGAGAAGGGGATACAGCTTCCTCACCTCGGCCAGAGTTTGCAGGCCATCCATTTCCGGCATTTCAATGTCCAGTGTGAGGATGTCCGGATTGATCTGGGGAATCTTTTGCAGGGCGATGCGCCCATTCGCCGCGACCCCCACAACTTCAATTTCGGGGTCGGAAGCCAGGCTATCCGTGACAATTTTCCGGACGACGACCGCATCGTCAACGACCATGACTCTTATTTTTCGCATACGCCCCTTCTTCGAAGACAACTTTTGAACCGTGTTAGGATCGACGAGCTTTTTATGATTATCCGATTTTTCAGGTTAAAATGGAGAAAAACGGATTTTAGTGGATAAAAGTTAAGTAAAATCAATTATTTAAATCATTATCCTCTGATTCTAAGATAACGTAAATCTATCTAATTTTCCACCCTTATTTCTAGGGTTGTTATTGTTTGGATGATGACGTTATTATGGCTCCGGAAGGGGAGCAGGGTTGCTCAGAATTGTCATCTATTGGGAAAAACTATGGCGAAACTCATCAACAAAAATGGCCTGGAGATTCAACACGCCGCTAAACCCGTGTTTGACGAATTAATGCGAGGCAGTGGCTGTGTTGTGGGAGAAAAGGGATCTCTATTTATAGAAAACGAGAATTATGGAGAAAAGAATATTGTGGTCTTCAATATTCCCGATGCAACAGGAACTGCCATCAGCAAGAAATTTCCGGCAGGGGGTTTTAAAGAAGCCTGGGAATTGTTCTCGAGTTTTGAATGAAGAGAGTATCTGGTTTTTTGGGCTAATGTTTTAGGATAGGACAATTTAGGCTTGATCTAAGCGGTCGTCTACGTTTTCAATGGAGTTCATGGTGAAGAACTGGTTCATGCTCACTTTGGTGGGGCAAGACGGTCCGGGCATTGTCGCCAAGCTGACTGGAGTTTTGCACGCGGCAAACTGCAACCTTGGAGAAGCTTCGATGACGCGCCTGGGAGGCAATTTCACGATCATGCTCATGGTAGAGTTTGAGGGGGTTGCCGAATCTCTGGAGAAAACGATTTTCCCGGTTTGCGATTCATTAAATCTGAGATGCCATGTCGATTTGATCGAAGGCCAGTTGCACCGGCACGTGGAACCAGATGTCCGCATCAGCGTTCATGGAGCGGACCGTGCCGGAATTGTGGCGGAAGCGACAAAGGTTTTGGCAGAGGCGGGCCTCAATATTTTGAATCTGGAGTCGGATGTCGGCGGGACCTCAAATGCCCCCATTTACATCATGCACATCGAAGGCGTTGCTTCAAAGGGAATAGAACCCCTCAAAGAAGCGCTTGCTGTTTTGGACAGGGAAGTGGATGTGGTTACGGATCTGAGTGAAATAGAGATTTTAAGAGGCTGAGAACCTTGGCTATTCTGGAGATTCTTGTTTACCCCGATCCGCGATTGAAGCAGGTGTCCACGCCTGTCGAAAAATTCGATGATTCCCTCAGGAATTTCATCGCTGATTTGGAGGAGACGATGCGTGCCGGGCCAGGGGGAGTCGGCATTGCGGCTCCTCAAGTCGGTCGCTTTGAGCGTATCGTGATCGTGGATGTATCCAGCAAGCCCAAAATTCCGCATCATGGCCATCTGGTTTTGATCAATCCTGTTGTTATCCAGCACGACGGTTGGGAGGTGGGGCGTGAAGGTTGTCTGTCGGTCCCGAATTATACCGGTAACGTGGGCCGTTGGGAACAAATCCGTCTTTCCGCTCAGGATCAATGGGGAAATGCCTGCGTTTTTGAGATGCAGGGATTTGAGGCCAGAGCGGTTCAGCATGAAATGGATCATTTGCAGGGGCTATTATTTCTCGACCGCCTGGTGAGCCGCAGAGGCAGTTTATTCAAACGAAAAGTTTATAAGCCCGCCGTAACAAATTCCAATGTGGAAAAAGACTGAATTCATCGGGCTTCGTGGTCTGGTAAACTCGCGATTTAGCCGTCACCCTGTTTTGGCGACAAAATTTTCATGCGCAATGTTTCGCAATCGGTGTTATAAAAATTTGCTGTGACGCACCTTTTATTCAATTTTTTCTCACTTAAATAAACAATGATGATTTTACGTATACGCACAATCTGGGTTCTGGTTTTGATATCGATGGTAGTGGGATGTTCGGGACTGGGCCCTTCAACGGTCAAGGGAAACCGCTTGAACTACAATGCGGCCATTCAAGGGTCGAATGACCAGCAGCTGCTTTTGAACCTGGTTCGGTTGAAATACCGGGACACGCCGTATTTCCTGGAAGTCAACAGTGTCGCGGCTCAGTTTAAATTCCGTGCCAATGCCGATGCCAGCGCTACGCTGCAGTCGGGGGTCAAGGGGATCTTCGGGCTGGGCGCCGGTGCGGCTCTGGAGGAAAACCCGACGGTCTCTTATGCCCCTTTGCAGGGGACGCAGTTCATTCAGCGTTTTTTATCGCATGTCCCGCTTGAGAGCGTCTACCTGCTGTCTCATTCCGGGTGGAGCATGGAGCGGATTTTACGCGTTTGCCTGTCCCGCATGGGAGATTTGAAAAACGCTCCCAACGCTTCCGGCCCCACTCCGCAAGCGGTTCCCGTCTATAAGGATTTTGTTGCGGCCTCGGCTTTAATCCGGGAACTGCAGAAGATGGATGTGCTCGATATCTCCCTGAGTTCTAAAGCCAATTCGCCTGGGTTTGTTATGCAGGTGGAACGGAGTGAAGCCGCCCGGCCTGTTTTACAAAAGTTGAATTCTTTGCTCGGACTCAGTCCTGACAATAACCGGTTTGTTCTCACAATTCACCGTTCGCCTGACAATCCGCAACAGATTCGCATGGAGACCCGTTCTCTTCTGGGAATCATGTATTACCTTTCACATGCGGTAGAGACGCCGGAAGAAGACAAGATCAAGGGCAGGGTCACTTTGACGCGCACCGCATCAGGCGAGCTGTTTGACTGGGCGAACGTGACGGGGGATGTCCTGCAAATACACGCACAAGGGAACCGGCCATCTCAGGCGGCTACAGCGGTTTATTACCGGGACAGTTGGTTTTATATAGACGATTCCGATCTCGACTCCAAATCCACTTTTTCCATGCTGTCCCAGATATTTTCCCTGCAGGCGGGAAACGCCAAGGATTTGGGGCCGCTGTTGACCTTGCCCATTGGTAATTGAAATCTATCCGGCCAACCACTAGTTATTCCTTTCCGGTAGATCAGGGTTTGCCTCTTCCGGCGATTCCGCCAGATGAATGGTCGAGGTGGGAAAGGCGATTTCCGCGCCTTCACCTTCAATTATATTGACCACCTTCAAAAGAACATCCTGTTTTATTTCGTGAAACTGCACCCACTTTGTGGTCTTGGTAAACGTGTAGATAAAGAAGTCAAGGGAAGAGGGGGCAAAGGCGTTGAAATTGACGATCATGGTTTGACGAGTATCAATTTCCGGGTGATTCGTCAGCATGTCCTTTACCTTGCGAATGATCGAATCCATTTTTCCGGCATCGTCGTAACGGATGCCCACGGTTTCATAAATTCTGCGGTTGTTCATCCGCGAGGGGTTTTCCACGGCAATGGTGGTGAACACCGAATTGGGCACGTAGAGCGGTCGTTTATCAAATGTGCGGATACGAGTGAGCCGCCAGCCGATATTTTCCACCACGCCTTCGATTTCCCGGTCGGGAGAGCGAATCCAATCGCCAACGGCGAAGGGCCGGTCGAGGTAGATGGTTAGACCGCCAAAAAAATTGGCCAGCAAATCCTTGGCCGCAAAACCAACGGCGATGCCGCCGATGCCGCCGAAAGCCAATACTCCTGAAACGCTGTACCCCAGAGTCTGGAGCGCCACCAAAGCGGCAGTGATAATGACCGATATCCGCAGGAGCTTGGAAATGGCATCGACGGTGGTGGCGTCATATCCCTTCTCATCTTCCAGATAGGCATTCTCGATATTCCCAATGAGGCGAACCATAAACCAAGCCAGCGCACCGACGATGATGGTATCGCGTATGGGTACCACAGCCCCGAATATGACCGCCTTGGTGGCATTTTGAATGATTTCCGCTGCCAGGGAAATCCCTGCGGCCCAGATTATGACGCTGATGGGCTTGGAAATGGCGTCCACCACCGCATCGTCCCATTTAGTTTCGGTTTGCTCGAGGCGGCGGTGCAGGCGTTTTAAGACTTTTTTCTGGATGAAATCTAGGACGAGAGAGCCGAAGACAACGATAAACGCCTGAATCAGGTAACCGCTGTTTTCGATCAAAAAGCTTTGCAGAGCCTGGAAGTTCATTTTCGCTTTTATACAGGTTTAAGGTTCTTAATTTTAATAGCGGGGATTGATTTTAACAATATGGATTGGAAAAATCTATTCTACCTTCTTATGAGAATTTAGAACTCCGTTTTTTAACCCAGCCTGGTATGGTATACTTGCTTCCGCCTTAGGACTACCAATCCAAACAAACTTGGTTTCTGTCCTTCTGTATCGTACGGGGAATAAATGAAACCCTACCTCTCGTTCTACATTTAAGTTTTCCAAACTTTAATTACAAGAGTGAGAAAAATATTAACCAGAAATAGACGTATGGTTGATTCATGAGCATTGACTTACCTTTTCACCGTGCCTGGTTGGATGACGATGAAATCAATGAGGTGGTGGATACCCTGAAATCCGGGTGGTTGACCACGGGACCGAAGACGCATCGCTTTGAGGAAGATTTTAAAGAATACATCGGGTGTAAGCACGCACTGGGGCTAAACTCGTGCACGGCAGGTCTTCATCTCTCCATCGCGGCGATGGAGTTTCCAGAAGGAAGTGAGGTGATCACCACGCCGATGACGTTTCCCGCCACAGCCAATGTCATCGTGCATGAACGGTTGCGCCCGGTGTTTGTGGACATTGAACCGGGAACGTTGAACATTGATGCCGGAAAAATTGAAGCGAAGATCACCGGTAAAACCCGCGCGATTTTCCCCGTGCATTTTGCCGGTCATCCCTGCGACATGGATGCGATCGCGGAAATTGCCCGTAAGCATAACCTTATGGTATTTGAAGACGCCGCGCATGCGCTGGAAACGTCTTACAAAAACCGGAAAATCGGCAACCTGGGCAACCTGACATCCTTCAGCTTTTACGCGAATAAAAACATCACCACAGGAGAGGGGGGGATGTTGACCGTTAATGACGACGAGCTCGCGGATAAAACCCGGATTTTGCGGCTTCATGGCTTGAGCAAGGATGCCTGGAAGCGTTTCGGGAAAACCGGGTTTTCCCAATGGGAACTTCTGGCGCCGGGGTATAAATACAACCTGACGGATATTGCGGCGTCATTGGGTATTCATCAACTTAAGAAAACGAAGAAGTTTTTTGACCTGCGCAAGCGATATTCGGAAATGTATAACGAGGGGTTTAAAGATACTCCCGAAATTGAAACCCCGGTTATCAAGGACTATGCGCAATCGTCCTACCATATCTACATCATCGCCTTGCGCCTGGAGCGGCTGAATGTCACGCGGGATCAGTTTCTAAATGAGATTCAGGCCCGCGGCATTGGCGTGGCGGTGCATTACGTAGGCCTGCACCTGCAGCCCTTCTATAGAGAAGAGTTCAATACTAAACCCACGGATTGCCCTGTGGCCACTGATTATTCTCAAAGGGTTCTTACCCTGCCGTTGTATCCGAAAATGTCTGTTGAGGATGTGAGCCGGGTCATTGAAGTCGTGACAGAACTGGTCGCGAAGTTTCGTCGTTGACGGCTGCCTGGATGATGATGAAGAAATAAATTGGGGCGGGATTTTTATAAATCTAAAAAAAGCCTTCCCCAGCAGGGAAGGCCTTTTTTTATACGGAAACGGGTTTCTTTTTTGGTTTGGAGTCCATGTTGGAGTAATAATCCCGGAAATATTTGCGGTGATACTCATAGTACGCATCGCGTTGGTATTTCACCTTGTTCAATACCACTCCAAATATTTTTGATTTTTGAAATGGAGCTTCTCCGTTCACCTTTTTTGGGGACTTGCCATTGGAACTCGTTTTGAAACCCCAGTCTGATGATGCGGCGGAGAGTTGACTCAGAGTCCTTTTGATCAAATCCTTATCTTTCATACCTGAACCAATAACGAACAGCACACCATCACAGAGCTGAGCCGCGATCGACACATAAGAAAAAGCCAAAGCCGGCGGGGTATCCAAAAGGACAATATCAAATGTCTTTTTGGTCACTGCCAATAACTTCTCAAAAATTCCGTAATTTAAAGTATCCGTAAAGTCACTGGTCAAAGTCCCTCTCGGAAGGATATAGATCCCATCCACGGCGGTTTTCACGAAAATATCATCTATTTTACGGCTGTCGAGGATATGATTTTCCATAATGCGTTTGAACAGTCTGGGGCCTTCCAGAATATCGATGAGTCCGGGTTGATTTCTTACCTGGAAAGCTTCCGCAATCTTTGGCCGAACAAAGTCTCCATCTATGATCAGCACCCGCTTATTTTCCTGGGCGAATGTGGCGGCCAGATTGGTTAAAACGGTGGTTTTCCCTTCCCTGGGGGTAGAGCTGGACACCATGAGCACTTTATGGGGCTCTACGAAACCATTCAGCATCAGATTGGTTTTCACGGTCCTGAATTCTTCCGCAATAAATGTATTGGAATGATTGACAACGGGTAAGGGAAGATCCCGTTTCCCGATGATTCCCGTGGCCCCCAAAAAGGGAAAAGGGATTTGCCGGACAACGTCTTCCACGGTGATCATGGATTTGTTCATTTTTTCCAGAAAGAATATCCAGAACGATCCTCCTGAGACCCCAAGTAAAAGAGAAATGGCAAAAACGAAGTTCTTCCTGGGTTCTACAGGTCTAAAGGGGATTTCCGCCTTATCCACGATTTGGATTGCACTTTCATCGCTATAGGATGCGATATCGACTTCCTTGAAACGTTTTAAGAGATCGTTGTGCAGGATTTTGTTGGATTCAAACTCATCTGTAAGGGAATTGAAGGTGAACTCTTCATTGTCCATCCTCATGATCTTAACCTTTTCTGCCTGCATTGCATTTTGCAACGATTGCTCATTTAACACCGTTCCCCGGTAATCGATATCGATGGAACTGATGAGGCGGTCAATTTCCTGCGGAATTTTATTTTCCATTTCTTTGACTTTTTGGAAATTGATTTGAACCTCGGGATGCAGGGAACTGTATTGCTGGGTCAAATTGCTGTAATCTTTGAGCACCACAGCATATTCTGTAATCAACTCATTGATGGATTTGGTTTTGACGTTATCCGGAAGCGTATTTAGCAAGTTGGTCGGATCTTTTTTTAACTTGAACAACAAATCCTTTAAATCCGCCAAGCGCAATTTTTCTGTCGTGACCTTTCTAATTTCATCCTGATATCGGCTCAGGTTTTCGGCGGAAATTTCCCGGTTCTTTTTGAAGTCGATAATATCGTTTTTCTTTCTGAAATTAGATAATTTGAGCTCGGCGTCTTTCATTTTCTGCTTTAATTCTTCGAGCTTTTCGACCATCCATCTTTCCGAGCCATCCAGGATTTTCCCCCGACGCTCAATATTGACTTCAATCAATGTGTCCAGAAACACGTTGGTTATTTCCGTAATGAAAGTCGGATCGTATCCTTTGAAACCGACACGAACCACATGGCTTTGGGTTACCGGGGAGACAACAAGCCGGCTGGAAAACGTGTCAACCATTTTATATTCTGGGTCACTGTTTAATTTCTCCACTGCCACGGGTGGCTTTGCCATTCCGGTGTTTATAAAAAAACTTTGGAGAAATTTCTCTACTTTCTTGAAGCTGAAGTTGAATAGAGGGGGTTCTTTTTTAAACTCATCACTTTCCACCAGATTTAATTTGTTGATGACCCGTTTGGCCAGCGATTTGCTCTTGATCATGGCGTATTGGGTTTTATAGTAATCCGTTTTCGTGGGATCGATCTCTTCAAAACCTTTGTCATCCCCGAACGAGTCTGAGGTTTTTGTGCCAATTAAAATAATGGCATCTGACTGATATACCGGCCTGGCGGTGTAGCAGTATATTGAACCCAAGGCAACACAGGCAAAAACAAAACCCAAAAAGGCCCATTTTCGCTTTCTGAAGATTTTTAAAACCTGAAATATGTCGTTAAGGTTTATCTCGTGATCGTGGTGCGTTTGGGTCATTATTGGCAAGCCTCATCCCATCGGGTTCGAAGGTTCAAAATGAAAAATTTAAACTGCTACGGAGTAAATTTACACCGGTATGTTCGTCAGATAGCCTGGGAGATCCTTTTGACAAAAGTTATTAGGATCATTGGTCAAAAATAGTATTCAGTAAGATTCTATCATCATAAGCAACGTCAGTATAGAAACCCTACCTCACATTAGAACCACACCCAGGTCACAGTTTCGTAAAGAAATCCGGATCGGTGTGACGGATTTGATATTCCAAATAGGAATCACTGAGGAATCATTCTAACTGATTGAATTTAAAGGTGTAATTGGTTTTTAACCAAATTCTTACATTTACACTAATTTGTTCGCATTTACATTAACATAATCTCCATTTGTTGTCATAAAAAATCAGGGGATTTCGACAGGTTCAGGTGAATTTGTGGCCTGATTGAGGTAATAAAATTAAGGGATTAGATGGCGCCACCCTAAATCCGATGTGCTAGATTTGCTTGCTAAATGTAAAACCCCAGCCCACCTGGTCTTTGATCTCATAGTTCCTAAAGTAGACCCATTTTGGATATCGAGGAGAGATTCTCTTTATTTTCACTCGAGGGTTTTGCAATTTTGTCAGGAAGGGATTTTTGAATCTCCCCTTGATTTTCAAGATAATCCACGAGAGTTTGGGCCACAATTTCGTGCCCTTTTGGGCTCCAGTGACTGTCATTAGGTAAATATATGTCGAGAAAATTATTTTTTATTTCCCTTTTTAAGGAAATGTCAACTCTCGGAAAGTTGATTTTTTTCCTGCTAATAAACTCCAGCAATTCATTCCCTTTTTTGCTGGGGGAGTTCTTCAAATATTTTGAGTAAACGGAAAGTTTGTCTGGCGCAATCATGGCTATAAATGTAATCTTATTATTGTTTTGCACTTTATTTTGCAGGTTCAATAATCCGCAAACTCCCTTGCGGACCATTTCTTCATTAATGTTGTATTTAATAAAATCACCGTACCATATCAAAGTTGTTTTATTCTCTCGGTTAGAGAACAGATTATCTTGGTCGAGTGTCACCTTCACCACCTTGAAGAGGTTATCCATGGGGGTTAACAGGCGAAGAACGAAATTTTTCATAAAATGGATGGTTACATCGAGATTAATTTCCTTCAGTCCAGTCTTGGTTGACCTTTCAAATTGCACCGTTTTGGAGTTGAGACGATGAGTTTTTACCGGAGTTTTGGGAGGGGGTTTTTTGTATTGGCAATCCCCTTTCATAGGCGAGGTTCTAAAAATTAAATTTCGTTCCGCAGTTTCGTATATAAGAAATCGAGGAGGGTATTCTTTAAAGGTCTTACTTTCAATCAATTTATTCAGATCGATAGTGTCCATATGGTAAGTAATCAGGGTGAGTCCAGTGGTATTGACAAAGAAGTTTGGCCAATAGGCTTTTGGGGGCGACGCCTGGCCTTCGGAATAGTTCGAAAAGGAATCGCCAATAACCACTACATCATAATATTTAGCATAGGTTTCGCTATCTGCTGTGGTGTACAGTTGATTTTCTAAGTGAGCCTGGGGTTTGTTCCAACCATAGTTGTTCTCCGAATAGCCACCAATTCTTGTGAGGTTTCCATTTAACGGTTGCAATACGAACCCCAAAATTAAAGCAATTGAAATAATAAAGGTCGTAAAGGTGATAACAAAAAGGTTGTAAGTTTTAAATGGTATCCGTTTCATTTATTCTCAATGTTTTAATATTGAAACAGGTTGACTAGTGAGAAAAATACCCGCACAACTGGATTTTTGATGCCATCGTTTTTTCAAGCGATAGATGCCTTTAACTAAGCAAGAGCGATACCAAAAAAGCTACCCTCGTTAACTCCTTGTTAATAGTAAGCCTTTTGAAACCACCCAATAACAACTGCGGGAACTTGGTGGTGGAAATGCTCAGTAGTGGGGTTTTGTGGGTGGTTTTTGGGTATTTCTTGCGAGGGGATGGAAAGCAATACGATTTTAAAATTGGAAATATAGGAATTCGGAAACCCCCCCAAGGTTCAACAAGCAATAAAGCATTATGACGCAGGATATACTTGCCCAGACTAAATTTGGCTGCCACTGAAAAAGTCGCCGAGAGACAGGTTGAATTTCCCTCCGCAAAACTTCAAAGGCGGGATTATATTTCCCCATTATTTGTTGGGTATTTGGGAACAGCAAGGTTATTGCTAAAAGGGCTATCAACCAAAGGACCATGCCAATGCCAAACTTTAACTCCATGGGAGTGAAGCGAATTCCTAAATTTTGCAGGATAGGCCCCAATAGTCCAAGTTTTTCAAACCATGAATAACTCAGATAAAAACCATTTGCTCCAACCATTCCTTTAATAATCTCTATCACGGAATTCGTAGTTTCGGCCCGGAAAAATACCCAGCCCACCAGGACGGCTAAAAAGGTGATTCCCCGGGCAAAAGCCACAGACCACCAGGAATTTTTAACTTCAAAACCAATTGCTTTTCTCACCTCACGCCAGATATGATTAATGATGAGGTATACTCCATGCAGCCCTCCCCAAATAACGAAAGTCCAACTCGCTCCATGCCAAAGGCCTCCTAAAAGCATGGTAATGAAAATATTAAAAAGACATCTACTGGAGCTTTGGCGGTTCCCTCCTAGGGGAATATAAACATAATCACGGAAAAACCGGGAAAGAGACATATGCCATCGGCGCCAGAAATCGATAATGCTGGTCGCTTTATAGGGGGAATTAAAATTAAGCGGCAGAATGATGCCAAAAATCCGGGCAAGGCCGATCGCCATATCTGAATAGCCGGAAAAATCAAAATACAGCTGAAAACTGAAAGCCAGCGTCCCTCCCCATGCCTCAAAAAAAGTGATCACATTACCGCTTTCGGCGGCCTGGAAAACCTCTGTCGCCCAGGGTGCTATGCCATCTGCTAACACGACCTTTTTGAACAGTCCGATTAAAAAAATTGTGAACCCAACAGAAAAGTTTTCTTGATTGAATCGATAAATGGATCCCTTTGCGAATTGAGGAAGCATTTCCCGGTGATGGACGATAGGACCGGCGATCAATTGGGGGAAAAAAGTCACAAAGAGGCAATAATGAAGAAAATTGTGTTCTCTGGTTGTGCCGCGGTAAGTGTCAACAAGATATGTGATTTGTTGAAATGTGAAAAAAGAAATTGCCAGAGGGAGGACCACTTCGCTGAAAAATAAATCTGTTCCCAGCAGTGCGTTGATGTTTTCGACGAAAAAATTGCAGTACTTAAAATATCCCAGGAGACCCAGGTTTCCTGCTATTCCAAAAGTTAAAATACCTTTTTTATACCCTGTATTCGGTTGTGTGAGACTTGAAAGAATGGCACCGAGTTTATAATTAAAGAAGATAGACCCGATGATTAATCCGAGATAAACCGGATTCCACCAACCATAAAAAAACAGGGAGGCGCCAACCAGCCAGATTAAAGCTGCTCTGTGATGCCCTGAGTTCCCGATTTGGAAAAATACTATCAGGACAATGGGAAGGAATACAAAGATGAATGAAAAGGAATTAAAAAGCATTGTTACTCAGTGAGCCAAGAATTGATAATCAGGTGGACACTGAATGTTAATTAGGATAAGTAAAAAAAGTGCTTTAAAAGGAAAAATCATTCTTAGGGGCTTTAGTAGGCCAGTAGGTTAGGTGTAAATCTAATAATATTTTGATGGATTCACCACCATAACAGAGTTTCAACGTTTATGAATCAAAATAACGTCATTTACCTACAACTTGGAAAATAAAAGAACACAGTTTTCTTCACTGTGTAAAAAAATAAGTTTTTAGGTATCGTTATTTCTCTACAGGATTATCGGTAAGTTCAGAAGCCTTTTGGCGCGTCGCTCAAGGTACAAGTACGCAAAGGATGGGTTTATGAGTCTTTAAGCGCGAAGAGTGGAATTCCCTGCTATCTTAGGTTCGGCTAAGAGGGGTATCCTGGAAGATTATTTGGTTGTGAAACTATTTCCCTTCTTTTGTATGCGCATAGGGGCAAGTAATCTTAGCCGGGATTAAGTCAATACTTTTTCGCAAGTATCCGAATTCTGCTTATAGCTCAAGATAGTTCTAAAAAATCCTTCTTTAAGGGTGACCGTAGGATTCCAGCCTAAGGCTTCCAGCTTGGAGGTATCCGCAGTGCGAACGTCAATTTTTGATGCCGAAAATTTCTCCTGGAGTTCTTTGTCATTTTTCTGGATCACTTTTATCTTTTTTTCTGGAAAAAGCTCCGTAAGGGTTTCCGCTAAACTCACAACACTGGTTGCGCAGTCTGAATTTCCAATATTGTAAGCTTCTCCTGACGCACCCTTTAGTAAAACGAGAAAAAAACCTACCGTCGAGTCAACCAGGTAGCAAAAAGACCGGATGCCTTGCCCCGCGCTTTTCATGATTATATTTTTATTGTTCACAACATCTGCGACAAAATCCGTATACACCCTGCCATCGTTCAAATTCATTCCCGGGCCATAGGTATTGAAGGGCCTGATTATTTTTGCGGGCACTCCATGCTGCACATTCCAGGCAATGCACATGGCTTCTCCCATCTGCTTGCTGATGGCGTAAGAATTCCCAGGTTCCAGGTGGTTGAGATGCCCAACGATATCCTCCTTTACTTTGCCAGCGCTATTGTCGCCATAAACCAGACAGGTGGAAAAAAACAGAAAGCTTTCCACTTTATTCTTAACGGCTAGCTCTAAAAGGTTTTTTGTGCCAATGACATTAGGCATCATCGTTTTTGCCGGTTCAGAATAAAACATTCTGGGGCTGGTTGGGCTGGCCGCATGGATGATAACATCCAGCTTTTTATCAAAAGAAGTAAAATCGCAAACGTCCTGTTCGATAATTTCTAATGTTTTTTGTCCCTTGTGAGATTTAAACGTTGCCTCGGCTTTTTCCCGATTGCGTACCAAGGCATAAATTTGCGCGGGAGTCTTAAAAACCGTTTCATTCAGATACATTACGGTTTTAATCATGTATGCGGGGATAGAGCCGGCGGCGCCGGAAACAAGAATGGATTTCCCTTCGAGCTTTTCCCATGGCACATCAAAGCTTGCAATGTGTTCAATATCTTCTTCAACGACGTTTGTGAGCATAGTTTCCCTGATGTTAGGAGTGCGTTTGAAAATCGAGTGAGTATAAGAGGTTCCTGGTGGGTGTGCTAAGGACTCGAACTTTCCTTAAATCACAAGCGATTATATAGATGCGATAGCAGTAAAAAATAAATTTAAACAAATTGTAATAAATTAATTCAAATTTAAAAAAGCACTTCATACTACTCAACCTTTTTGAGTTTTTCATCAAAAATATTTAATTTTCCCAATATTTTTTAAGTGAGGGGGGTATTAAATTTATTGTGGGTTAATATGAGTTAAATGAGTGCATAAAAGTCCTCGGCGTCTCTTGAGTCGGCGATACTTTGGGGGTTTGCTGAGGAAATAGCACTGAGGCATGAGCTTTTCCCCGGTGACATCAGGGATGGTCTTTTAAAGTTAAATCAGGAGATGACTTCTACCTCAGGAAGGGGAACCAAAAATTTCCCTTTCCACTCACGGATACAGGCCATTTGGACCATTATTTCATCTTTTAAATTCCATGGCAGGATCAGAAGATAGTCCGGTTTTGTTTCTTTTACTTTATCTGGATGATAGATAGGGATGTGTGTTCCGGGCAAAGCTTGGTTTTGTTTGTGAGGATTTCGATCCACAGTGTAGTCGATAAAGTCCCTTCCACTACCGCAAAAATTCAACAGAGTATTCCCCTTGGCGGGCGCCCCGTAACAGACGATGGATTTTCCTTCTTCCTTGGCCTGGATGAGAAAGGAGAGAATCCTGCGCTTGGTTCTCCGGACTTTTTCAGCAAATTCCAGATAGGTGTCCATTGAGGTTAAGCCGAACGCGATCTCTTTTTCGCGAAAACTGTTTATTCGGGCCGTGAGAGGCTTGCTGTCGTCTTCCGTATGCCGCGCATAAATACGCAGTGACCCACCGTGAGTTGCGACTTCTTCCGCATCGAACAAAGTCAGACCGTGTTGAGAAAAAATCTTTTCCACCGTTATCAGAGAAAGATAGGAAAAGTGCTCATGATAAATCGTGTCGAAAAGATTGTTTTCGATCAGCTTCATCAGATGGGGAAACTCCATCGTAATCACCCCGTTGGGCTTCAAGACGGGCTTCATGCCTCCCACGAAATCATGGAGGTCCGGAACATGCGCCAAAACATTATTGCCCAGAAGCAGATCCGCCATGATTCCTTCTTTCACCAATTCTGCAGTTGTTTGCTTGCCAAAAAATTTGACCTTGGTTGGAATTCCCTTTTCGATTGCAGTCGCCGCCACGTTTGCCGCCGGTTCTATTCCCAGGACCGGGATATTTTTCTCTTTAAAGTACTGAAGAAGGTATCCATCATTGCTGGCTATTTCGATCACCTGACTGGAAGTGTTGAATCCAAACCGCTCGATCATTTGATCGGTATAAGTTTTGGCGTGCTCCAAAAAGGTATCTGAAAAGGAAGAAAAATAGGCGTAGTCGGTGAAGATACTTGCCGGACTTTCAAACTCTAAAAGCTGAACCAGAAAACAGGACTCGCAAACGTAGGCATGCAACGGATAAAAAGGCTCCATTTTGTTCAAGGCATCCGCGCCAATATAAGAATTCGCAAGCGGGGACATCCCTAAATCGGCAAACGTTACGCTGAGATGGTTTTCACAAAACCGGCAGAGGTTCGTGCGTTTATCGGTCGCAATTTTTCGATGATTTTTTTCCTTTAAAATGGGAGTGAAAACTAACCCCTCTTTTAAATCCGTTTCCAACGATTTGTCCGGTGTGGAGTCCGATAGAGCCGAAGGAACGGGTAAAGTTTGTGCAATCACTTTTTCAGAGTTTCTATCAAAAGATCTCATATTCTCAATATTTTCAATAGGTTATAATCTTTTGGAGAGTAGTTTTCACCCTATCCAGACTTGAGAGGACTGGTACATGCAAAACCTTATTTTGTGGGGTGTATTAGGAGCCGGGCTCTCATTTGAATGGTTCCCACCCAATACAGAGCTAAGGCCGATAGATCCGATTATTAAAATGATAAAAACAGTATGCCACCAATTATGAACCAAAAAAGATGCAGTGATTAGTAGAGTTAAGTCATGCCAAGATTCATTAAAGAGTCGTTCACAATGTAATATCAGAAAAAAATGGAAAGGAATAAACAGGTTGCTTGAGGAATTTCAAAATATAAACTCAATTTATTTTACGTTTCTCTGTAACGATAAAAATTTTACCGCCTTACAATAAATTTCGCAACATCTTTTGTAAATATATCGGTAGTAATTTAACTTTCATTAATTATTAGCGGTTATTAATTGATAATAAATTAAAATTAAAACAGACCATCAAAGGTTTAAAAGGATTCTGAAGTTTTATGCGTAGAAATAAAGAGGGGGGAGGGGGGTCCCTGATGGGGTTGGGGAACAGCTCATATAAACAGTGTGGATAGAATTCAGCAAAAGAATTATATCGTCCTGCATGCAAACAATTCTTGCAGACCGGTATAACAGCGGAAGTGAAAAATACCCATCTGCAAGAATGAGTTTAGCGGTTGTTAAGAAAATACTCTTTCTGCTCTTTCAACAACTGGTCGCAGAGCCTGTTTTTGGGGAGTTCGACATCTGCGTAGGTAATGGCGGCATCCTTTGGAAGGTCCCTTTTCAAACGGCAGCCTTCTGCAAGACTCATGGGCAGAAGGTTTTCCGTCTGGCAAATCGGAGAGTTTTCGGTAGTTCCGTAGCAGGTAAAGCCTCCGATTCCATCCAGGACTTCGTCTTTTTTGAGGTCGCGTTTGGCCATGGTGATGACCTCGACGACAGGTCCCGCAATGGGGGCCAGGGCCGCATCCTGAAACAGGACGGCACGGGCCACTGAGAGGGGGACCTCCAAATGACAGAGATGGTAGGGAGTATAAAATGTGTAAACGGGGCCTTTCCCCATTTTTAAATATTCCAGATAATGTTGCTTGATGGGGTTTTCGTTGTATCCCAGGATAAAAACACCCGGTCCCGGCTCTGCGCCGAGAATATAATCGACCAGACCGCCGTTTAGCATTTGATCCAGCGGGAACAAATCTGGCGCGTCATTGGCGTGCGCGCATCTCGGCCCATACATTCCGCGCTGGCCCACTTTGAACCCCGTGGCGTTCGCTGTAATGGCCATTTCCATGGAAATTTTAGTGCCGTCAGCAAAAGAGGTGACCATTCGCGGTTTTTGATGGTGCTGCTCAGCAAAGGCTTTTTGAGTCTCAGGAGTGCGGTAGGGGTCTTGTAGTCCTTTTATATTTCCCGCTAAAACGGGTTGGTAACCGATCTGCTTGACAAACCGGTACAGGTTCATGACGACGCCCGGTTGATCTCCATCGGTATTGGTGAAGATCACGCCTTTCTTATCCGCATGAACTTTTAAAATGGGTCCGACGAGCGCATCCAACTCCGCGTTCATCAGAATTGTATGTTTTCCATTTTCGATGGAGTTCATGACCACGTGTGCGCCAAACTCAACTTCACCCGTGGCTTCAATGACGGCTTCTATTCTCCCGGATTGACACAAAACCTGGGGATCATCCGTGACGGCGAATTGCTTTTTTTCAATCGCCTGATCGAGCTGGGCCGCCGATTCTACTTTCACGATTTCGTCAACCCCTGCCTGGCTGTATGCCCTTTCCGCTTCCGAGAGAGTGCGGTTATAGATCGCGCACAATTGAATTCCGGGAAATGCAGACAAAATCTGCAGGGCGACGCCGCGGCCCATGAAACCGGCGCCGAAGAGACCCACTTTAATGGGATTGCCTTCCTTGAATCTTTTTTCCAATGCTGTGTCGACGATTATCATAGCGATCCTGTGTTAAATGAACGTGTATAAAATTAAATTCGTGAGAAATTTATTTAGAATCAGACGAGACTGTTTTGCTCCGTCCGGCTTTTAATTCCTTAAACAGCGGCTATCAGCCTGAAAAATTCCCCCAGCCCGCGTCTTTTTCAGAGATTAGAAGGTTTTCAGTCTTCGGCCACTGAATAGCGAACGCAGGATCATCCCAACGCAAGCCGCGTTCTGACTCAGGCGCATAAAATTCGGAGACCTGGTACAGGACTTCAGAATTATCTTCCAATGTCAGGTAACCGTGCGCAAATCCTTTGGGAACATACAGCATCTTCCGGTTTTCCGCAGTCAAGTCAAGCCCAAACCAATGCTTGTAAGTTGGGGAATCCTCTCGCATGTCCAAGGCGACATCATAAATGGCGCCACGGACACACCGCACCAGTTTGGTCTCTGCATGCGGGGCCACCTGGTAGTGCATTCCTCTCAACGTTTTCTTTTTATTGGAGAAAGCCAGATTCGCCTGAGCAAACTCAGTATCCAGACCGAGGTTTTCAAACTCCTTCCGGCACCAGGTGCGGGCAAAGAAACCCCTTTCATCCTGCCTTTTTTCCAGGTCGATTACGTATACATCGGGCAGGCTGGTTTTAGTGAATTTCATATAAATAAATTGTAAAAACGGTTTATTTTAGAAAAATACGGTTTCGTTATTTACTAAAAACAGGGTCCTGGCTGAGTCCGATTCCCAGGTATTTCGGCACTGCGGTTTTGTTAATCATTCTTCGGCCATCAATGACTAAAGGAGAAATTTTCAGCTTCTTCAACAGTTCAGGGATTTTTTCAAACTCCTGCCAGCGTGTGATCAGCAAAACCGCATCGACGTCCTTCAATGCATCTTCAAGAGTTTCCGCCTGAGTGATATTGTTGAGTTCCTTTAAAGAAGATTCAGATTCCGCCCGGACGATCGGGTCAAACACTTTTATAGCAGCGCCTTTTGCAGCCAGTTCTTCCACGATGGGAAGTGCGGGCGATTCGCGGACATCATCCGTTCCCGGTTTGAACGCGATGCCGAGAACCGAGACTTTGAGATTCTTGAAATCGGGAAAGTGCCCGGCCAGCAGGTTAATCATTTGAAAGGGCTGGTTGACGTTTACCGAGACCACTTTTTCCAGGATTTCCATGCGCACGCCGCGTTTTTCTCCAAAGTTGACCAGGGCTTTTACATCCTTGGGAAAGCAACTGCCGCCAAACCCGCAGCCTGATTCAAGGTAACTGACAAAAGACGGACGGATTCTTTCGCCATTTGGCATGATCGGAGTCAAGCGTTTGTCGAGATGCACGCCGCCCAGTACATCCACCACATCCACCCCGTCAATCGACGAACATAGATTGGCGATTTCATTGGAAAAGGAAATCATGGTGGCGAGCAGGGAATTGGACGTGTATTTGATCATTTCCGCGGTTTTATTATTGACCCGCAGGATGTCGACGGACCCAAAGCCCTGGTACAGGCTTTCCAGAACTTCCCGGCTTTTGTCGTCCATGCCGCCGATGACGATGCGGTCGGGATCGGAGAAGTCATCTACGGCTTCGCCTTCGCGGAGAAACTCAGGGTTCATTCCCACGCCAAAATCGACGCCGGCTTTTTTGCCGGAAGTTTCTTCTAAAATTGGTAAAACGACATCGTCCGTGGTTCCGGGCACGACGGTGCTCTTGACCACGACGAGATGGTATTTATCGACTTCTTTTAACGCACTGCCAATCTCGCGGGACACGGCTTTGACATAACTGAGGTCGATCTGTTTGCCGTCAAACGGTGTGCCCACCGTGATAAAGGTGATATCCGAACTTTTAATGGCTTCTTTCAGGTTCGTCGTCGCCGTGAAATTCTTATTGATGTGTTTTTTAAGCAACGGCTCCAGACCTTTTTCAAAAAAGGGAGGAACGGCGCTGTTGATTTTGGCGATTTTCCCTTCGTTGATGTCGACGCAAATGGCCTGGTGCCCTTTATCGGCAAAACACACGCCTGTGGTCAATCCAACGAATCCTGCTCCTGTAATGGCTATTTTCATTACTTCTCCTCCGCTTCCCGGTTATGGCTGTACCAGATAAGGCTCCGCTTCAAGCCTTCATCCAGCATGATGCTGGGGTCGTATTTAAGATCCTTTCGCGCCTTGGAAATGTCCGGCATTCGGCGATTGGGGTTGTCTTTAAGATAATCACTTTCCTCGCTGACCTTTTTAACGATGGAACCTTTGTAACCAAACTCCTGGGTGGCGATGGAAGTCAGCTTCTCGGCCATCTCCATGATGGAAATTTCGGGCTTTTCCACGCCGATGTTGTAGGCTTCGCCATTTTTTCCGTTCACCAGGACTTTGTAATAGCCGACGATGGCATCGGCGATATAGCAGAAAGTCCGGGTGGGGTTTCCGTTGGAATACATGACGATGTCGCGGTTTTCCAGGATATCCTTGGCGAAATCCGGGATCACCCGTTTGTCGGTGATTTTCAGTCCCGGGCCGTAATTATTGAAGGGGCGGGCGATTTTTATGGGCAGATCATACCTCTCAGCGAAGTTGGCGCAGAGTGTTTCTCCGTAACGTTTGGACTCGTCATAACACGCCCTTGGCCCTGTGCAGGAAACATAGCCAAGATACGTTTCCGGCGTTGGAATATTTTCGGGGGTGGGGTCTCCGTAGATTTCCGAGGATGAGAAAAACAGGAAGCCTTCCACCGGAGAGCTTTTTTCCTTTTGAGCTTTGGCGTAGTCCAGTAAAAAGCGCAGTCCGTTGACATTGGCGTCCATCGTTTCGATGGGATATTTTCTATAAAAGGTGGGCGAGGCAATGGTCGCCGCATGGATGATGAATTGAAAGTCACCCATCGTCGTCGGCAGGGGGTTGCAGATATCATGGGTGACGATCGTTAAATGTTTATTTCCCTCAAGAGCTTTTAACCAATCGGGGAATCCCCGCATAAAATTGTCAAAAATGGTGAGATCGATTGCTTTCTCAGGAGACTTGGTGTTCCAGTGGTGTATCGTCTGGACCAGGTAATAGCCCAGAAAACCGGCGCCGCCGGTGATGAGAATTTTTTTATTGGCAATTTGGGAAAGTTCTTTATCCAGATTTTTGACGATATAATCCAGATCATTTTTTACAATGTCATTATTCAAAGTCACGAGTCTCCAATTATAAAATAAAAATAAAAAGCGTACTTTCGGGTCAATATTTTCGGAGTTACCAGACTTTCCAGTCGGGGTTCCCGGAGCTCCAAATCGTTTCCAGCGTATTTTTATCGCGGATGGTGTCCATGGGCATCCAGAATCCGGAATGTTTGTAAACCGCTAACTGTTGCTCAGCCACCATCTGTTGCAAGGGTTCCCGTTCCCACCAGACGTAATCGCCTTCCACGTAATCCAGAGCCTTGGGTTCCAGAACATAGAAGCCGCCGTTGATCCAGCCGCCGTCTCCCTGAGGTTTTTCGACAAAGGAGAGAATGAGATTGTCCTTGATACCCAAGGCGCCAAATCGTCCTGGAGGTTGAACACCGGTGACGGTGGCCACTTTGCCATGTTTTTTATGAAAATCGACTAATTGATTGATGTTGATATTGGAAACCCCGTCGCCATAGGTGAGACAAAATGTATCGTCGCCGATGTATTCTTTAACCCGCTTGACCCTGCCTCCGGTATACGTGTCGGTGCCTGTGTCGACCAGGGTGACCTTCCAGGGTTCGACGTTGTTATTGTGGACTTCCATTTTATTTTTTTTGAGGTCCAGCGTGACATCGGACATGTGGAGGAAGTAGTTAGCGAAGTGCTCTTTGATCATGTAGCCTTTGTAGCCCAGGCAAATGATGAAATCATTGATTCCGTGGGCCGAGTAAATCTTCATGATGTGCCAGAGGATGGGCTTGCCCCCAATTTCGACCATCGGTTTTGGTTTTACCGCGGTTTCTTCGCTGATTCGGGTGCCCATGCCACCAGCTAAAATAACAGCTTTCATTGTTTCATCCCTTTGGTTGGAAAAACGTAACGACTATGATTCCTAAGCAGGAAGGTGAATCTAATCTGGTAGTTTTCAAAGACTTTCTGCTCCTGGAATAAAAACTTTCCATAAAATTCATTAAGAATCGGATACTTTGAAGCTATCACCATGATCTTTCGTTGATTAGAATCGCATGGAAGTCTTAAGAATTGATCGAGGACTTGTAACGCTTTAGTTACAAAATCCAGATAAAGAAGGTATTTTACAATCGACCAATAATTATCGAAAAAACAGCATTTTAAAGTACATCCTGGAATACTGGGAATAGGTAAACTTACAATTACTTTCTAAAGGTTTGGGTTAGGGTTTAGGATGAATTTTATAAAAATCCGTAAAATTTTGTCAAGAGTTGGAAATTTTAATTATATACCAAGACCCTAAAGTGAGAAATTTTTTAAAAAAATATAAAAACTATCAGACCCCAAAACATATAAATGTCCTGGAACAGGACCCGAGTGAATCCATATTTTAAGAGAAACGTCATCCAAAGGGCGTCCTGAGATTCAGGGTGGTTAGAACATATTCAAGGCGGGGAGGGACGTTAGGGGAACGATAATTGAAGCATTCGGACAAATTGACGCGACTAACTTTTTAAATGATTCTGATAGTACCCTTTTTTGGCATCGGACACTTCGCAATCCGTTGAAAGCTCGTAGCAACTCTCGACCAAGGTGTCAGAAAATTTACCTTCTTCAAAATAAATTTCAAAATAGGGGCCTGGCTTATTCCGAAACTCAAGATCAGGAGGGTAAGGGGCATAGGAAGATTTAGGAGAGAAAGGGACCTTGCTTTTATCTTTTCGAAAGGGAGAGATGATGATGACTCCATCCATTTTTTTAATTTGGTTCAGCAATTTCACCGGAAACTTTTTTTCTCCATCATAGATATAGCGGTCTACTGTAAGGCTGTCCACGATTAAAAGTTCCGGTGAAAGGTTATCCAGGATTAAAAGTTCCGGATCATCTTTCATCTCCGAGGAAAAACTAATGCAGGATACGCCCAGCGTTTTCGCAAAAGATGCTTTTGAACTTCTGCTACAGGGAAAGGCATTGAGATTGGGGTTAGATTCTTTTTCTGAAATTTTTAACGCAAGTCTGCGCAAGGTGTTTCGCGTATCCTCTTGCACCATTGTGTGGATGATGGATGTTGAAACAAAAATCGGTTGGTAAATTGAAGCGCCCAATAATACGACCAAAAAAACCGTTTGAATGCCCCGCAGCCTAACGAAGTTCGGGAGTAACTCTCTTGTTTTATCCCAGAATTGAAATAAAAAATACGCTGCAAAAAAACACCAAAACGGAACCAGAGGCAGGGCATACCTTTGAAATCCCAGGGCGGAACGTCCAATTACCAGGTAATAAAAAACGGGAAACGAGATTAACAGCAGTTTGTGTTTGAGAGAGGTGTTTTTGTTGAACGCAAATAGAAAAAATCCCAAGCTTCCCAAGGTGAGAAGAACTTCCCCCATACCGTTACGCATGCTGACAAAAAAATGATACCAAAATCCTGTAGACGAATTCCCGAAATGCCCAACTTTCGAGTGTTCCCATTCAAAAAGAAAGTCTTCCAGGAAGTGGAAAAAGTCGATGATGACAAACGGATTGATGAGCAAAAAAACCAGAAATGAATATGCCCCCACGAAGACGGACTGTTTGATTTTCTCCCGGAGAGAGTTGTTTTCAAAAAATAAATAGAGCCATATGGGGATAAGAACCACCGCCATGGGGTATTTAGCGGATGTGGCGATTCCTACTGCAGTGCCCAGGGCGATCAATCTCTTTTGGCCCTGGAGTTTTCTTTCTTCCAGCCAGACCACGACGGCGATGCAAAAAAATACCATGGCTCCAGAGGGAACATCGACCGTGACCATGTGCGAATCGCTCATCCATAGAGGCGATATCGCAACCAGAAGTGCGCCTGAAAAGGCAAAAATAGTCTTCCTGGTAAAAAATTTCGTGATATAAAAAACCGATAATACGCCAATAAGGGAAAATAAGATAATGAGTAAATGGCCGGGAAGGTGGAAAGGAATTTTTACAGGACTTTGAATTAAATAACCTGCGTCCAGGGCTTCGGTAAAATATGCGGGAGATTCAGCTATCCCCAGACCTTTCAGAATGGCATAGATTGC
>JAJDBE010000071.1 GCA_029261515.1 Nitrospinaceae bacterium
ATTTTTCCAGGAAAGACCTTGCTTTGTGATCGACATTTTGCATGATTCGGAAAGTTCAGAATTGGAGGATTATTCCACTAGAAGGAAGGATCATATCGGAATTCCCACTCCTAAAGTTGTATTCGTGGGGCCGATACTAGCAAACCGGAACAGGAGGGGTCAAGAAATTTACTTTCACGGAAATTAACCTTTTGATCTTGCTACGAATAGCGTCCTGATGAAATACAGGTTGATTCAGAGGAAACGCATGGATTAAGATAAAACTCCGTAATCGCATAAGTTGTCGCTATTTACAAATCACTTGGGAAAAACCTCATGAAAGTCGCTTTCGCCACTCTTGGATGCCGGACCAATCAACACGATACGGCGGAAATGCAAAGCCTGATGGAACAGGAAGGATTCAGTATCGTTGATGCCCGTGAGAACGCGGATGTCTATGTAATCAATACCTGTTCGGTGACGGCACGCAGCGACTACAGCTCGCGCCTGGCAGTTAAAAGGTCGCTTGCCATCAACGAGAACGCGCTGGTGGTGTTCACCGGTTGCTACGCGCAACTGGCGCCGGAGGAAGCGGCAAACATCAACGGCCTCGACATTGTTCTCGGCAATGCCAATAAACTGGAAATCGCCAACGTCATCAAGGACACGCTAAACGCAAAAACTCCCTGGGAAAAATCAGATAAAACCGAAATTTTCATGTCTGACATCCATCGCAAACGGGTGTTCCGAACCATTCCGGTCTCCAAATTTCAGGGAAAAACCAAAGCGTTCATCAAGGTGCAAACCGGATGCGACGAAAAGTGCGCCTTTTGTACGGTGGTGCGGGCGCGGGGGAAATCCATCAGCGATTCGCGTGACAATATCCTGAACAATGTTCGCGAAGCGATAGACTCAGGATTCAGAGAAATCACCCTCACCGGGATCAATCTCGGCACTTATGGCATGGACAAGGAACGTGCGGAAACGTTTACCTCACTGGTTCGGGATATTTTAAAATTAAAAGGCGATTTCCGCGTCCGCTTGAGTTCCATCAACCCAATGGAGATCGAAGACGACCTCTTGCAACTCATGGCCGACCATGAAAACCTCTGCCCGCATCTGCACATCCCCCTGCAAAGCGGCGACGACACCATCCTTGCCAGAATGCGGCGCAATTACAACTCGGCCCAGTATCTGGAAGTGGCGCACCGGGCGTTGGAGAAAATCGCGCCTTTGGGACTGGGAGCCGACGTCATTATTGGGTTCCCCGGCGAAACGGACGCTTGCTTTGAGAACACGCGCCACCTCATCGAGAGCCTGCCGTTTTCCTATCTACACGCATTTTCCTATTCGCCGCGCAAGGGAACCGAGGCTTATGATTTTAAAGACAACATTCCCAAAGCCGTCAAAAAAGAAAGAAACAAAATTCTGACCGACCTTATCAAAGAAAAATCGCTTGAGTTCCGCCAGCAGTTCCGGAACCAAACCGTCACCGTGCTGTTTGAAAACCAGCGCGACCCGGTCACCGGAGATTTAAAAGGATACAGCGAGCATTACCTTCCCGTTAGCGTAAAAGGAAATGACGATTTAAAAAATCAGCTGGTTCCCGTAACAATCGAAGAGGTCACGGAGCATCAGGTTTCCGGATGCCTGCAGTAATCACCCTGACCACGGATTTCGGGCTCGAAGACCCTTTCGTCGGCATCATGAAGGGCGTGATCCTGAACGTTTGCCCTGCCGCACGGCTCATCGACATCACTCATCAAATCGAACCGCAAAATATTCTTCAGGCGGCGTGGGTCCTGAAGGCGGCGCATACGTATTTCCCAAAAAACAGCGTGCATCTGGTGGTGGTCGATCCCGGTGTCGGCAGCGAGCGCCGGCCCATCGCCGTCAAAACCAGGTCTGCGTTTTTTGTCGCGCCGGACAATGGCGTGCTGACACCCGTTCTCGATAAAAGTGCTGCCATTTACGAACTGACGAAGCAAAAATATTTTCTGAAAGACATTTCCTCCACGTTTCACGGCAGAGATGTTTTCGCCCCCGCCGCCGCATGGATCGCCAAGGGAACTGCGCTGTCAAAAATGGGAAGCAAAATCACCGATCCGCAAACTCTCACACTGCCGCAACCGGAATTGAAAAAAAATGGCATCACCGGAGAGATCATTTATAGCGACCGCTTTGGCAACCTGACCACCAACATCCCCGCCGATCTGGTACACTCTTTTTCCCAGCGAGTCGACAATATGACCATTCAAGTTGGGAAAACGCGTATCAAAGGGCTGGTGTCCAGCTATTCGCAAGGCAAACCGGGTGAGTTGGGGTGCCTCATCAACAGCTGGGGGAATCTGGAAATCTTTTGCAGGGAAAGCAACGCGGCAAAAAAACTGAAAGTCGCGGCAGGAAAAAAGATAATCGTAAAATTTTGACAGGATTAACAGGATAAAACCATTTAGACACTGTTAATGGAACACAAGGACTTAACCGAACAAATTATTGGCTGTGCTTATCGTGTATACAACAATCTGGGCTTCGGCTTTCTTGAAAGCGTTTACGAAAAGTGTTTGGCTATCGAATTGGAAAAGGCGGGTTTAAATTTTGCAACCCAAGCACCCATAAAAGTGTTTTACGATAATAAAGTTGTTGGGGATTTTGTTTCTGATATTTTGGTGAACGATACCATCATTGTTGAGCTTAAATCGGTTAAAAAAATATCCCCTGCACATGAAGTTCAATTAGTAAATTATCTGGCGGCAACTGGTAAGCCTGTTGGCCTGTTAATTAATTTCGGAGAAGATAAAGTCGAAGTAAAAAGGAAAGTTAAAAACTTAAACCAATAGAACCTAAAAAATCAAATCCTTTATCCTGTTAATCCTGTCAAAATTCTTCTTTAAAACTTAAATGACCGAAGGAATCAAAATCATCTGCCAGAACAAAAAGGCGCGCCACAACTACTTCATCGAAGATACGATGGAGGCGGGCGTCGTCCTCAAGGGGTCCGAGGTGAAATCCCTGCGCGAAGGCAAGGCCAATCTGCTGGACACTTACGCCGTCGTGGAGAAGGGTGAAGTGTGGATGTACAACTGTCACATCAACCCCTATGCCCCGGCCAGCCAGTTCAGCCACCACCCGACGCGGAAACGCAAACTGCTCCTCAATAAGAAGGAAATCAACAAACTGATCGGCCTGTCGCAGGAAAAAGGCTACAACCTGATCCCCCTCAAGATGTACTTCAAGAATGGTAAAGCAAAGGTGGAACTCTCCCTCGCCAAGGCCAAGAAACTGCACGACAAACGCGAGACGCTCAAAAAACGCGAAGCCGACCGCGAGATCGACAAGGCCATGAAATCCCGCAACCGCTAGCGGAGTACCTTTGCGGGCAATATGCTAAATACCTCCTCTTCCCCCTTGGCAAAGAGATTTATTTTTTCTTTGCGTTCTCTGCGTCTTTGCGGTTACCTTCATTTAAAAACAACTGCTAAAATTATCTTTCACCGCCGTCAATTCATTTTGGAGAAAGCGTTATGGAGCTTGATAAGGAAATCGGCAAATGGCTGAGTGGCTACCAGCAGGCGTGCGTCCTCATCACCGCGAATAAACTGAAGGTGTTCGACGCATTGAAATCGCCTGTAACGGCAGGCGAAGTTGCGGGCAAACTCGGTCTCTCTGAAAAGGGTACAGAACGGTTGCTGAACGCGCTTACTGGGATGGGCATCGCCGTTAAAAATGACGGCAAGTTCCACCTGCCCGAGGAATGGCAACGCTACCTGACCAAAGACGGCGACCATTCGATGCAGCAGTGGATTCGCCTGTCCTCGGATTTGATGCCGGTGTGGCTGGAGCTTCCCAAATTTATTCAGTCGGGAACGATGGTGAAGAGCATCATGGATGTGCTGGGCAATCAGCCGGAGGAGATGCGGGCGTTCATCGACGCCATGCATGACAAGGGGCTAACAGCCACGTGGATGCTGGCCCGTGAACTGCCTCTCGATGACGCAAAGAACTTGCTCGATGTCGGCGGCGGGCCGGGAACCTATGCGCTCGAATGGGCCAAGCTGCACAAACGTCTCAAGGCCACGATTTTCGATATCCCGCCGGTTCTCGAAGTCGCGAAAACTTATATCAAGCGTTATGACCTTGAAGACCGGGTAGACACGATGCCCGGCGATTTCACCAAGGATGGTTTCGGCACAGGTTATGACCTGATCCTGATGGCCAATGTCCTGCACATGTATGATGAAAAGGTAGGCCGGGACATGATCGGCAAAGGATTTAAATCCCTGGAGCCGGGGGGACGCCTTGTGGTCCACGGCTTCTGCACCGATGACGAGGAGACAGGGCCTTTGGAGGACGCCATTTTCAGTTTAAACATTGGCATGCTCACTCAGGGGGGAAGAGCCCATCCGGTAAAGGAAAAAATGCAATGGCTGGAAAAGACGGGATTTAAAGACATCCGCCATTTCCGGGTTCAGGCCATGCCGACGGGTGTGATCACGGGAGTGAAACCGAAGTAGCTTCCAGTATGGACCGCCAATTATTTCCTGGCGATCACCAGCACCACGCCGCCCACCGCGGTCACGGCACCCAGGTAACCCCACGTGCCGATGATTTCGGGCATCAGCCTGCCGGAGCTGAGCGCCGGCAGGACCAGCATTCCCGTTAGGGTAATCAGGGGATTCAAGGTAATCAGGGGACTGATGATGGTCAGCGGAACGTGTTTCACGGATTCCGCCAATGCGCCGTAAGCCAGCAGGGTATTCAGTCCGAGTACGACCAGTACCGTCCACCCCTTCCAGCCGATTCCTGTAAACTCCACCCAGTTCACTTTATACACCAGCACCACCGCCGCCACTCCATAAACCAGAAGGTTCAACGATTGGGCGCCAAAGGACCGGCTCAAAAGTTTCTGGCACGAGATATAGAGCACCCAGACCACCGCCGCGAACATGATGTAAACGGTGGCTGTGGAATAATGCGTCATGTCTTTTACGTTGCCGCGCTGATCAATGTAAAACAGATAAAAACCCACGGCGGCAACGGCAAATCCGACCATCTGCAGAGGCGTCAAGCGCTCTTTAAAAAACAAAACCCCCACGACCGCCAAAAGAACCGGAGCCAGCTGGATGAGAATAGCCGCGTTGGATGGGGTGCTGAGGTTCACCGCTTCGGTCACGCCAAAATAGTTCGCCGACAACGAAGCTCCAGCGACAATTCCCAATATGGGAGGCCGGCGCAGGATAAGCGCTGGATGGGAACCTCTCAGCGAAAGCAACAGGTAAAGAACGACAAAGGCGAAAAGAAAGCGGAACCAGGCTATTGTTCCTGCGGAAAACTCGGTCAGGGCGACTTTCAGAATGATCGGCAGAAACCCCCAAAGGAGGGTGGTGACCAGCACCAGGAGAATTCCCCGGGCATAGCTCTTTGCCTCTGCATCCGTATGATTCACTCGCTAACCCATGCAAAAATTCTCGATGCGATCAGCATATCACATGAATCAGGCGTCACTATATAAGGAAAGGAAAACAAGCCGTAACGGATTACTTTAACTTGGAAAAATTTTTCAGCAGAGTCAGTCCGAGCGCCTGGCTTTTTTCAGGATGAAATTGAAACGCGTAGATGTTTTCGTGATGAATACTGGAAACAAACTCCATTCCATACTGTGTGGTGGTGGCCACATCTTCACGATCTTCAGGGACGACGTAATAGGAGTGGACAAAATAAAAATAAGAATCGTTGGGAATGGACTGAAATAGCGGATTGCTTTTTTGAACATGCACTGTGTTCCATCCCATATGCGGGACCTTGAGGGAAGACCCGGAAGACGGTTCGGGAATGCGGCCTGAAAACCCCACAACCTCTCCTGCAAGAATTTCCAGGCCCGGAACCTGGCCAAACTCCTCGCTCTGATGAAACAGCAACTGGAGACCGAGACAGATTCCCAGAAACGGTTTGCCGCTCTGGATGGACTTTCGCACCACATCGACCAGATCCAGCCGCTGCAAATTGTCCATGCAATCCTTGAAAGCACCGACTCCGGGAAGAACCACGGACCGGGCCGACAGGATCTCTTCACGATTACTGGTCACTACGGCGTTGGCCCCTACCGCTTCAAACGCTTTCTGCACCGACCTGAGATTGCCCATGCCGTAGTCGATCACGGCAATCATTTACAATTTTCCTTTTGTCGAGGGAACCTCGCGGGAACGCGAGTCGAGGGAACAGGCCTGATCCAGCGCACGGGCGAAGGATTTGAATAGGGCCTCAATGATGTGATGAAGGTTGTTCCAGTAGGCCGAGTTAAAATGGAGGGTGATGCCGCTGTTGGCAGAGAACGCCTGGAAAAATTCCGGCACTAACTCGACATCGAACTGCCCGATTTTGGATTTGGGAAGATCGACATTGAAAACGAAAAAAGCCCGGCCCGAAATATCAATCACACAATTTGCCAGCGCTTCGTTCAATGGCACCGACGCCTGAGCAAACCGCCGAATGCCTTTTTTATCTCCCAGGGCCTTGCCAAAAGCCTCGCCCAAGGTGATGCCGATGTCCTCCACAGTGTGGTGGAAATCGATTTCAATATCCCCTTTGGCGCGCACTTTCAGGTCGAAAAAACCGTGGCGGGAAAGCTGATTGAGCATGTGGTCGAGAAACGGGATAGACGTATCAATATCGTTTTTCCCTGTCCCGTCTATATTGAGCTCAACCTCAATTTCTGTTTCGCGGGTGGCGCGTTTGACTGCGGAAGTTCTATCCATTCACCGACTGCTTGATCTTCAGGTGACCTTTTTTAACATCCTCAAGATAGGGTTTTTTGCCATTTCCTGAGTGCACTTTCTTGCCATTGCCGGAAACTGGAAGCCCTCTCACCTGCTCATAGTGAGCAAGGATCGTTTCGTACAGCCCTTGCGGATCAAGCTTAAGATCTTTCCGTTGAATTCCTGGAGCTCCATGCTCAAGAACAATATCCCCGAGTCCGATACATTTCACCGAAACATTGGCAATATCCTCTTCCTGCAGAGTTTCCAGAACCGCGGAACCAAACCCGCCTTTTAACGAATGCTCTTCGACGGTGACGAAGCAATCCGTTATGCCGGCATATTTGCTCACAAGATCCTGATCTATAGGTTTGGCAAACCGGGCATTGATGACCGCGACGCTGATTCCATTCTCTTCCAGCATTGCCGCCACTTCTTCAGAAGGCGGCACCATATGACCATAAGCAAAAATGGCGATGTCATTTCCCTCTTTCACGACTTCACCTTTTCCGATCTCCAGCGCCTGCATTTTAGCATCCAGCTTGACTCCCAGGCCGGAACCGCGCGGATACCTGAGAGCCGCCGGACCCGGATGATAGATCGCGGTTTTCAGCATGTGACGTAATTCATTTTCATCTTTGGGAGCCATCACCACCATATTGGGCAGAGTTCGCAAAAACGCGATATCGTAGAGCCCCTGATGCGTGGCGCCATCTTCACCGACAATTCCAGCGCGATCCATCGCAAAGGTCACCGGAATATTCATGAGACAGATATCGTGCACGACCTGATCATAGGCCCGTTGCAAAAAGGTGGAGTAAATCGCCGCGACGGGACGAAACCCTTCAAGCGATAACGCGCCGGCAAAGGAAACTCCATGCTGTTCTGCCATTCCGACATCGAACGTACGGTCAGGGAAAACCTCTCCAAATTTATTCATGCCAGTTCCATCAGGCATGGCGGCTGTGATGCCGACAATTTTCTCATCTTCCCTGGCCAACTCGATCAACGCGTCCGCGAAAACCGAAGTGTAGGCAGGATTCGCCTTTTTCTTTACAAACTGCCCGGTGGCGATATCAAAGGGTTTGGCTCCATGCCAGACATCCGCTTTTTCCTCTGCCAGTTCGTAGCCCTTGCCTTTCCGGGTCACCACGTGCAACAGCGTCGGTCCCTTGAGGTCGCGGATGGAATTGAAGGTCTCGATCAGGGCATTGATGTCATGCCCATCGACCGGCCCCACATAACGAAAACCCAGATCCTCAAACAACCTGCCTGGTATGAACACGCCTTTGATGGCCTCATCAATCCGGTGCGCATAGCGGGAAATTTCCTTGCCAATGCCTGGAATGGAAAGCAGGAGGTCGTCAATCTCTTTTTTGATTTTGATCATGACCTGTCCCGTCAAAATCTTGCTCAAATGCACGGACATGCCGCCAACGTTAGGAGAAATCGACATTTCATTATCGTTCAAGACCACGATCATATCGTTCTGAATATGGCCAGCATGGTTAAGCCCCTCAAAAGCCATCCCCGCGGTCAGGGAACCATCTCCGATAATAGCAACAACGTCATGATCCTCTTTTTTCAAATCCCGCGCCTTGGCAAACCCCAGAGCCGCTGAAATAGAAGTGCCGCCGTGTCCGCAGTTCCAGTGGTCGTGAGTGCTCTCTTCTCTCTTGGTGAACCCGCAAAGCCCATCGTATTGCCTCAGGGTGTGAAACCGGTCCCGCCTCCCGGTCAATAGTTTGTGAACGTAAGTTTGATGGCCAACGTCCCAGACAAACTTGTCCTTAGGGCTGTTAAACACATAATGCAAAGCTATGGTCAATTCCACCACACCCAGGTTGGAAGCCAGGTGTCCTCCGGTTTGAGAGATGACTTGCAGAAGGTTATCCCGAATTTCCTTTGCCAATTGCGGCAACTCTTCCGGTTTGATTTTCTTCAAATCATCGGGACCTTCAATATGAGTTAGAAGCTTATTCATAGCTTATCCAGTTAAAATGTGCGTTGGACAAAAAACCGGGCGATCTCACGAAGAGGCTCCGCCCGACCATCAAATTGTTCCAGACAGTTAATGCTTTCTTCCACTAATTGCTCCGCCTTCTTTTTCGATTCTTCCAACCCGTAAAGGGCTGGGAAAGTTGCTTTTTCTTTTCCTTGGTCGCTGCCGACATCTTTTCCTAACACATCCTCATCGCCGGTAATGTCCAAAATGTCGTCAATGATTTGAAACGCCAGCCCAATATGGGCTCCGTAGCGGGACAATGAGTTTAGCTGGGAAGGACTCGCTCCACTCAATATGGCTCCGCTGCGAATGCAGGCACGGATCAAATGACCGGTTTTATAGATGTGGATGTATTCAATGGATTCCGCATCTATCGGCTTCCCTTCGGACTCTATGTCCACCACCTGACCGCCAATCATACCACGGGAACCCAAGGCCTCGGCCATATCATGGGTGGCTTTCAAAACTTGTCTTTCCGGGATATCCTCCATCAAGGCAGTGTGTGTCATCAAAATAAACGCCTGGGTCAACAATGCGTCCCCTGCCAGAATGGCTATCGCTTCTCCGAATACTTTATGATTGGTCTGTTTCCCCCGACGAAAATCGTCATTGTCTAAAGCGGGGAGATCATCATGTATGAGTGTGTACGTATGGATCAATTCGGCAGCAACCGCAAAGGGCAGGACAGTTCGCCGATCTCCTCCAACGGCCTCAGCTGCCGCTATTACCAATATGGGACGCAATCTCTTCCCGCCAGCGAGGACGCTATAGTGCATCGCCGCGTGGATACTTTCGGGATAACTATTTTCTTTGGGCAAAAATTCAAGAAGAGCATCGTTAATGAACTTCTGACCCTCAGAAAGATATTGCGCTAGACCAAATCCTGTCAATTACCAACGATTTTCTATAAAAATTCTAACTGTTATAAAACCGTTCCACTGTGCAACTTATTCAGTAATGACTCCCATACAGTTGGCAAATGTTATCACAATTTCCGCCACAGTCAACCTTATTCGTAGTAGCAAAAATCGTGACAAAGTTATTATTTTTTTGGACGTTAAGTCCTTATCTCCCCTTCAGAAACCTGTCTTTCCCTGTCTTTTTCCGATTTAATCCTGCCATGAAATCGGATGTCCGAAATATTCTTTAATGTTTCGAGTTTAGGACTCCCAATGAGACCTGAGCCTTCAAATCGAACTGAAAAATCGGCGTTTGCTAATGCTTCTCCGGCTTTCCCCTATGGAATCTCTCCCGGCCAACAATTTCGGAACCCAAAACTCGATTTTTTAACAATTTTATTATAATTACAGGCTATTTTGCTGTAATATAAATAGATATGTTCCATTTAAGCGTGCGGATATTTTATCCCCGTTTCGAAGTAAAACTTTACAAATAATCCAGTTACACCCTACTCTTTATAATCGTGCAATTGCAGGAATAATTTTAAGGATTCCAAAATGGCTAATTTGACTGTCACCTGGGCGGGTTATACAGCCCTGATCTGCTTCGCCCTGGCTTATATCCTTGTTATATTTGAAGAAAAGATCCACATGCGGAAATCTAAACCGGTTATTCTGATCGGCTGTTTCATGTGGATGCTGATTGGAATCTACGAAGCCGGGCATGGCGGTGGGCATGCGCACGACTTTATTAAAGAACTCATTGCGGAAATCGGAGAATTGTTCTTTTTTCTCCTTTCAGCCATGACCTACATCAATACGCTGGATGAACGGAATGTCTTTAAAGCCCTGCGGGGTTGGCTGCTGGGAAAAGGGTTGGGGTTTAGAAAGCTTTTCTGGGCTACGGGTCTCATCACATTCTTTTTGTCTCCACTGGCAGATAACTTGACCAGCGCGCTCTTAATGTCCACGGTGGCGCTTGCAGTCAGCGGCGGCAATAGCAAATTCATCGTTATTGCGTTTGTCAATATCGTGGTTGCCGCGAATGCCGGCGGCGCCTGGAGCCCCTTTGGAGACATCACCACCCTGATGGTCTGGACCGCGGGAAAAGTACCGACTCTGGAATTTTCTTATCTCATGATTCCATCTGTTATCAATTGGATCATTCCGGCTCTCATCATGTTCCCCTTCGTGCCCAATGAAAAACCGCAGGGGGACAATGAAGTCTTCGAAATGAAACCTGGCGCCTTCGTGATCATCGGACTCGGTATCGGAACCATCGCCACCGCCGTTTCCTTTCATCAGTTTTTGCATCTTCCACCTTTTATGGGCATGATGCTGGGGCTGGGAGCGTTGATGTTCTTCGGCTATTATCTGAAACGCTGGGGCGACCAGGCCAATATGAAGCGGCTGGGTATTAAAGAAGACCGGAGAAAAGAACCGCGCAAAGAAACTCGTTTCGATATCTTCACCAAAATCGAAGGCGTCGAGTTTGACACCCTGTTGTTCTTTTTCGGAGTGCTCACCGCTGTCGGCGCGCTGCAATACATCGGCTACCTGGCACTGGCGAGCCAGAACCTTTATGGAACTCTGGGACCCACGACATCCAACATCATTGTTGGGGTGCTTTCGGCTATCGTAGACAATATTCCGGTCATGTATGCCGTCCTCAAAATGGACCCGGCGATGGGTCTCGACCAATGGTTGTTGATCACCCTGACCTGCGGAGTGGGCGGAAGTCTGCTTTCCGTCGGTTCCGCCGCAGGCGTTGCGGTCATGGGCGTGGACCGCGAAAACTACACTTTCATGTCGCACCTGAAGTGGGCGCCGGCAATCGCCGTGGGCTATATCGCAAGTATTGGTTCCTGGTATTTCTTGACGATGGGTTTGCGATAAGAGGTTCCTTCGCTTCAAACAAAAGGGTTCAACCGTCCACCCGGGCGAGTGTGAAGACGTACACTCGTCTTGCCTTGGCCCGTTTGAGCACTCTTGCAGCTTCGTTCACGGTCGCTCCCGTCGTCAACACATCATCGATCAAAAGAATGTCTTTTCCAGCAACGCGGTCGGCGCGATCCACTTCAAACGCCCCTTTGATGTTTTTTGCCCGGTCGGTTTTTGTTTTTCCTGCCTGAGACTCGGTATCCTTCACTCTTCGCAACAATCCATTGGCCAACGGCAGATTCAATTGGCGCGCCACTTCCCTGGCGATCAAAAACGATTGATCGAAGGTTCGCTCCTTCATCTTGCGGAAATGCAGCGGTACCGGAGAAACATAAAACTCCGGCCCGATCTCATCCCGCATGGGAAAATATGCCTGAAGAAGAGGCGCAATTTCCCGCATGACCCCTGGCTGGTTCTGATATTTAAAATGCTGGATCAACTTTTTCAACCCTGCTTCGTACTCTCCCAATGACCGCGCCCGGTCGAATGCAAAGGTTTTGTCCCGGCACAAACCACAGGCAAAGTTTTCCGTGGGGTAATCGTAGGAAAGTTCCGCCGGCGCGCCACAGGAATTACAATAAGGGGATTGGATGAATTGAATTTCCTGACGGCATAAACCGCAGAGATAGTCTCCGTCTTCTTCAATGCGACCCTCGCAGTGAAGACAGTTTTGCGGGAACAGCCCACCCATCAGCGTTGCAAAGGTCCATTGCCCGACTTTTCCGATTTTGCCCAGAATTTCCATCATTTCGATCCGCTTCGCAGGATAATCCCCATTAAGGTCGAATTATGGGCGGTTTAGATATGTTCATCAATAAAAATTTGTGATATGGTTCTGGGTTTCTGTCATTCCCCCAAATCGTAAAAAATTGCCAGGAAATCAACACATGAAATCGAATGAGGACGTCATTAAAATAACAGCCAAGCATGTGGCTTCCACCTACGGACGCTTTCCTATTGCCCTGGTCCGGGGGAAGGGAACAAAGGTCTGGGACCGGTCCGGAAAAAAATACACGGATTTCGTCAGCGGCATTGCCGTGGACAACCTGGGCCATTGCCACCCTTCGGTGGTCGCGGCGATCCAGCAACAGGCAGAACAACTGCTGCATGTGTCCAACCTTTACCACATTGAACCGCAATCGCAACTGGCGGCGGAATTGACCCGGCACTCATTCGCAGATAAAGTTTTTTTCTGCAACAGCGGCACTGAGGCCGTCGAAGCGGCCATCAAACTGGCGCGGAAATATTTTTACGATAAAAGCGACACCAAGCGGAAGGAAATCATCACCATGAAAAATTCGTTTCATGGCCGAACCATGGGTTCGCTTTCCGCCACGGCGCAAAAGAAAATTCATTGGGGATTTCAACCTCTGTTATCGGGATTCAAATACGTTGCCTTCAACGATATCCAGGCAGTGAAAAAGGCGCTCTCTCAGAAAACCTGCGCGGTACTGGTGGAACCCATTCAAGGGGAAGGCGGCGTCAATGTTCCGGACAAAAATTATCTAAAGGAACTTAGGAAGTTATGTACGCAAAACAAATCCCTGTTGATCTTCGACGAAGTGCAAACCGGGTTTGGCCGAACGGGCAAGTTATTTGCCTATAAACGGTTCGGCGTCAAACCCGACATCATGACGCTGGCCAAGGCCATGGGCGGCGGCATCGCCATCGGCGCAATGGCCGCAACTGAAAAGGTGATGAAATCATTCGTTCCCGGCAGCCATGCCGCGACGTTCGGAGGCAATCCGCTGGCCTGCCAGGCGGCTCTGGCCGCACTCAAAGTCTACACGCAAGACGGTTTTTTGCAGAAAGCGGAGCAAACAGGAAAATATTTTCTGTCCCGGCTCAATGAATTGGCAGAACAATCCTCAATTGTGAATGAAGTCCGGGGCGTCGGACTCTTGCTGGCGATGGAATTGAATCAACCGGGCAGCAGGATTGTTTTGGATTGCATGCAACAGGGATACTTAATCAATTGCATCCAACAAAATGTGCTGCGGTTCATCCCGCCCCTGATCGTCACTGAAAAAGAAATCGACGGACTGATCAAAGTCCTGGCTAAAAGCCTGGAGAAACTCGAAATTTGACTGCCCGGTAAATGACATGAAAAAAGACCTGCTAACGCTAAGCAACTTTAACCGGGAGGAGATTCTTCTTCTGCTGCAAAAATCCGTTCGCCTTAAGGAAATGCGGAAGAATGGAATTGCCCATCAACCCCTGAAGGGCAAATCCCTGGGAATGATCTTCAGCAAGCATTCCACCCGCACACGGATTTCGTTTGAGGTCGGCATGTTTGAACTGGGAGGTCAGGCGCTGTTCTTAACTTCCGATCAACTCCAAATGACGCGCGGCGAATCGGTAGAGGATTCGGCAAAGGTTCTTTCCCGTTATCTAAACGGCCTCGTGGTACGAACCTACGACCATGAAGACCTTACCAGTCTGGCCCGGCATGCCAGCATTCCGGTGATCAATGGCCTCACGGACTTGAGTCACCCGGTGCAGATTCTGTCGGATATCTTTACGATTCAGGAAAAACTGGGCCGCATTGAAAACGTGAAGGTGGCTTATGTCGGCGACGGCAATAACGTCGCCTATTCCTGGATCCTGGGCGCCTCCATCATGGGCATGCACCTAGCCCTCGCCTGCCCCAAGGGTTACCAGCCTGAGCAGCCCGATGGAATGGGTTCCCTTGGAAAAGTTGAAGTCGTGGAAGATCCTTTTGCCGCGGTAAAAGATGCGGATGTGATTTATACCGACGTTTGGGTGAGTATGGGGCAGGAAAGCGATTCCGACACAAAAATCAAAAAACTGCAACCCTACCAAATCAACCAAAAGTTGGTCAACGCGGCGAAGAAAGACGTTCTGGTCATGCATTGCCTGCCGGCCCATCGCGGCATGGAGATCACGGCGGAAGTCATGGATGGCCCACACTCCATCGTCTTCGATCAGGCGGAAAACCGCCTGCACGTGCAAAAAGCCATCCTTGAAACATTGTTAAGCCCGCCTGAACAATGATATGATTCGAATCCAGAGTATTTTTTAAGTAGTCCAATCGGGTTCAAATTTCATAATCATTGGGACAATTTTGAAAAAACCTGCCCTGCCATTCAAAACCGACCGCATCCCCGGCAGTCGAATAACCTGGCTGATTGCTCTGGCCGTTTTGTTGCAACTGTTCCTATTTTCTCCTGGCCACAGCCAAACGGACTTAGTAGACCCCGGATTTGAAAATACCGACAAATCCCGCCGTCATCTCTTTTTGATCACCAAAAGAAGACTGGTCCTGCAACGGCAAATGGACGAACTGCTGAAAAAACCGGCCAGCGAAAAAGTCGCCGAGAGAGCCGAAAAACTGCAAGCCCAGATTGACAAACTGGACCTGGATTTTGAATCCATGGCAACGCAACTTTCCCTCGATGATCCTTCTCTCAAAAAGAAGAAAAAACTCGACTGGATAGAGGAAGTGCAGGAACTGACCAAACCGCTCCTGAACGCTGTCAAGGATCTCACGGAAAAGCCGCGCATGATCGAGGAGTATAAATCCAGAATTGAAGAGCTGGAAGCTCAACTGGAATTACACCAGGAGGCTACTAAAAGTCTGAAAGTTCTTCTTGAAGACATCAGAGAAGAACCGCCTCCGGACACCCCCGAAGGAAATCGGTTGGAATCACGCCTCAATATTCTGCGGGATAAATATGATCCGGAACTGGTCAAGCTCAATCTGCATAAGGCCCGGTTCAATCTGCAGAAGTTATTGTCCACTGATGAATCTGTGGTCGAATCGGCAACCAAAACTATCGAGAATTTTTTTAAAACCCGCGGGCGCAACCTGTTGGTCACCATTGCCATATTTGCCGGTTTATGGTGGGTGCTCTCGCGGCTCCGGCGATGGATTCTAAGCCGCAAGTTTCTATCCAAGAAAAAATCTTCCATCGGCAAGCTGTTCTCCGCCGCCTACAACTTTGTCGTTCTGCTGTTTTGCCTGATGGTGGGGCTGGCCTCTCTATATTTCTTCAATGACTGGCTCCTGATCACGCTGATCATCATGGGTCTGGTTTTAATGGTCTGGACTTCCCGCCAGTGGATTCCAAAGTTTTTGCAGGAAATTAAGTTGATCGTCGATCTTGGAACGGTCCGGGAAAATCAACGCTTGATGTGGCAGGGAGTTCCCTGGCGGGTCGAGGAAATCCGTCTGCAAGCCCTGCTGGTCAACGACCGGCTGGAAGAAGGCGAAATTTATCTGCCTCTCCACGAACTGGTCGGCAAACACTCCCGCCCGGTGGTGGATAATGAACCCTGGTTTCCAACGAAGCCAAAAGACTGGGTCCTGCTTGCGGACGGCAGTTACGGGCAAGTCGAACATCAGACGATGGAGCAGGTCGTGCTCCGACTTAAAGGCGGCGCCTTAAAATATTTTGCCACCGGCGATTTTCTGGCCCAGAATCCGGTCAATATATCCGATGGGTTTCGCTATAACCTGCAGTTCGGTCTCGACTACGGCATTCAATCCCGCATCTGTGACGAAATCCCGAAACTGTTTGAAGACGCAATTAAAAACCATCTCAAGCACCATTTTGAGGGCGGCTCGCCGGATTTCAATCACCTTGAAGTCTCATTCGATTCCGCCGGAGCCAGTTCACTCAACCTCAGGGTCATTGTCCACGTCGATGGCAGGTGCGCGGAGTTTTATGAGGAATACCAGAGGGAACTGCAAACCACTCTAGTTCGAATCTGCAACGAAAACGACCTGGTGATCCCGTTCAACCAATTGACCGTCAGCCTAGCAGACGACCACATAGCCGTAAAAACCCTCGCCGCCAAACGCCCAAACAATTCCGAGGAGGGGCGTGTTTAAGTTTCAGGTTTTAAAACAGCACAGCCATTCCTCCGCCCGGCTGGGCCGGATCACCACGCCACACGGAACCATCGACACGCCGGCCTTCATGCCTGTCGGCACGCAGGCGACGGTGAAAGCACTGTCGCCGGAAGATCTGGAGCATTGCGGCGCGCAGATCATTCTCGGCAACACCTACCATCTTTACCTTCGCCCCGGACACGAGATCGTCCAGAAGCTTGGCGGACTACACCGGTTCATGAACTGGAACAAGCCCATCCTCACCGACAGCGGCGGGTTTCAGGTGTTCAGCCTCAATCAACTGGCAAAGGTCACAGAAGAAGGGGTGACGTTCAAATCGCATATCGATGGGTCCTCGCATTTCTTCTCGCCCGAACAGGCTATGAAGGTGCAACAGGCCCTGGGCGCGGACATCATCATGACCTTTGACGAACCCATGCCCTACCCCGCCGAAAAAACCGCTGTCGAAACATCGCTGGCTCTTTCCACACGTTGGGCCAAACGCTGCAAGGCCGTGCACCGGGAGGAAACACAAGCCTTGTTCGGCATCGTACAGGGAGGCATGTTCAAGGACCTGCGCCAAGAAAGCGCGAAGCAGATCGTCGACATCGGATTCGCCGGATACGCTATCGGGGGCTTGAGCGTCGGGGAAGACATCGAAACGATGTACGATGTCGCCGCATACACGGCGCCTTTGTTGCCGGAAGATAAGCCCCGTTATCTGATGGGAGTCGGCACACCGCAGGATCTACTGACCTCAAGCGGCATGGGCATCGACATGTTCGATTGCGTGATGCCCACCCGTAATGCCCGCAATGGTTCGCTGTTCACCAGTCAGGGGAAAGTCAATATCAAAAACAACCGCCACAAAGCCGATGCGTCTCCTGTCGACCCGGCGTGTGACTGCGTGACTTGCAAAAATTACTCGCGCGCCTATCTGCGCCACTTGTTCATCGCCGATGAAATCCTGGCCCTCACGCTGAACTCGATTCACAACATCGCGTTCTATCAGAATCGGATGCATAAAATTCGCAAGGCCATTCTAAACGATGCGCCCTTTGACCCGGCATGGGTCAATCAAGGAAATAATGAAGGGGAAGATCAGCTGGATTGAAAGAGATCGTCAGCTCGATGTCCTGGACAGGTCATCATCGCCGATAATTCCACGGATGTGGAATTCGTGAATGTCGTAGCCGGAACGCTTGGGCAACGCCGCCTGCACGACCGCTTTCAATATTTCCAGCGATTCGCGGTCCAGCAATTCCAGCAGGCGTTCAAAAATTTTTTCAGGGAAATAAATGGTGAGGTTCAGTTTGGCGCGTTGATAGATATATCGGTACCCCGACCGCATGGGGTTGACCCGCATGGGTCGGTATTCGACGTGTCCTTCGCGCACGAAAGATGCGATTTCCGCCCAATTCCCGCCCTCCATAGCCGACAGACCCTGACGGATATTCGACAACAGAATGCCTGGGTCTTGAAGTTCATAAGTATAACTGGCCATAGTTCGTTCCTGATGGGCGTTTCACTGTTTACCGATAAGCGATTACAATTTTGTGGAAAACTATTAGATGGCCTGAAAGGGCAAACGGTTTATTTTTTGCTCTTGTTTTTGGTCACCACCGGCAACCGCCGAACACAAAAGGCCATAAACAAGGGAATCTCCTTACGGGCGCGGTTTTCCGCTTTGGCCCGCTTTCCCGGCTCACTGGTTTTTCCAGAAACCCATTCTTCCAGCCGCTCGACACCCAGCCCGGCTTGAAACAAGGCCTCTAAATAACTTTGCAGAGGCCGATGATAGGTCATGGTAAATACTTTGGAACTGGCGATCGGTGGAGTGATAATAGGAATCTCAAGTTCGGAAGCGTACCGATCCACCCGCCGGTATTCAATTTTCTTCTCTTCGTCCCAACCCCAGTGGGTCTGCCGGGGAATGCGAAAGCAGGGATGGGTGATCACAAACACAAACCTTGCCTCCGGTTTCAGCCACTGAGCAACATTCTGGAACACCGGTTCCAGCTTTTCCATATTCTGCAGAGCCAGAATACAGGCGGCGGCATCGAACTGCTGTTTCTCGAAAACCTCTTTCTTGCGTGCATCGGCCACATGAAATTTTATAGAAGGTTTCGACCGCGACTGAGCATACTGAATCAGTTCTTCCGACGCGTCCAGCCCTTCCACCTGCATCCCCTTACTTGCAAGGTAACGGGAGAACACCCCCTGGCCACAGGCGAGATCGAGGATGCGATCGCCCTTTCTGGAATTCATCAGCCTGAAAACCCCCGGCATGATAATGTCGCGATGGTGATCGGTGCCATAAACGCCGACCAGTGCGTCATACCAACGCGCCGCCTGATCCCAAACAGTAACGGCTCGGGCCGGAGCTTTTTTTGCGGTTTTTTTAAAAGGTTTGCGGCTGGGCCGGGATGATGGAGTGCGGGATGTTTTTTTCAAGGGATTCGCTTACCTGATTGTAATGCGCTCAAGAATTATCTACTGCAAGATTGCGCCGCAGCAAATTCGCCCTACGCGAAGGAGTGGCGGTTGAATAAAAATTCCTTTATAATTTACAGGACCGGACGGCGCATTGCCAACCCACCCAATTTGTATTGCCAATCTTACCACACGAGGCTGTCACATGAAAAATTCCAAACCTTTTTCACCCTATCTTGTGGGTATCGCCCTCATCTGCATCGCCATGACGATGTTCGCCGCCTGCGCGAGCTACTCCAAGGATAAAATGCAGGGGGATCTGCAAGACAGTGTTTACAAATTCAATAAACGCTTCGAAGGCAAAATGATGGACATCAGCTCGGTCTTCGTCAAAATGGACAAGCGCCGTGGTTTTTTGACGGATTCACTAAAAGTGAAAGACCAGATCGTATTTTATGACAGCTCTCTCCTCGATATTCAATTGTTCAAAGACGATCTTCTTATCAAACAGAATTCGAGCGGCGCGGAAGAGGAATTCAACAAAGCCATCGTGACCATCCGCTATCAATTGGCCGTGCTTCCCAGCAATAAGATCAAAACCATCCTCGTCGATCAGGAATGGGTGCAGGAAGACGAACAATGGTGGGTCGTGCCGGATCTCGACGTGTTTTTCAAACAATAAACATTATTTTCGCTTATCCCCGAATTTTCCCTGAAGGAAAATTTCAGCCCGGCAAAATCACCTCAACCGGATTCTTGAGCGAGACCGAGGACGCGGTCACCTTGCAATTCTGTCCCAACAATTCCACTCCTGCCGCATGCGCCTTGCGCAACCACTCGCCGAATTTGGGATCGATCGCATCGTTGGGAATGATGGAGCGGGTATCGGATCGTTGTGAAACAAATAAAACCGCCGCGCGGTGGCCTTCCCGGCGCAACTCGATCAATTCCTGGAGATGCTTGACTCCGCGTTCGGTCGGCGCGTCCGGGAATTTGCCGACCCCATCTTCCACCAGGCTCACGGATTTCACTTCCACATAAGTCGAGTAGTCTTCAAACTCCAGTTTGAAATCAAATCGGCTCTTGCCGACCTTCACTTCAGAAGCAAGCTCTTGGTATCCGTTTAGAAACGGCAGATCGCGCCTTTCCAGCGCCTCCTTCACCAGAGCATTGGCAAACACGGGATAAACGGAAACCCAGATGGAACCATGACGCACCAGCACCAGTGAGTATTGAGTTTTTCTCTTGGGACCGGGGTTGTAAACCAGGCGCACTTTGCGGCCCGGAATCATCAACCCCGGCAGCCTGCCGGGGTCGGGAACATGCGCTGGAACCTCGCGGCCATCCACGGTGACGTTTGCCAGGTAACGGTTGGGACGTTGCAGAAAAATGCCATCGACAATCTTTGCGCCAAGCTTCATGGAAATAAAAAGAATGAAGAATCAGGAATTAAGAGTGAAGAACTCAAACTTCTCAACTCTAATGATGTCCTTTATCTTCACCAGTAGGAAGGTTCACGGTTTTCTCGACCGTCAACAGAGAGTGGACCGAGGGAGACACACGATCAAGAAACGGTTTGGGGTATAGCCCGATGAAAATGATCAACACACAGGCGGGGATTAACACACCGAACTCCATGCGGTTGATATCGGTCAAATTTTTGGGAAGGTCGGGATTGGTTTCCTGCATGGCGCCCTGAAACATATACAACATGTAAATGGCGGCAAACACGATCGCCAGCCCGCCCATCAAAACAAAGGTTGTGGACATTTCCGATAAAAGGTGCGACGTCCACACACCCATGAGAATGAGAAATTCGCCGACGAACCCATTCAACCCCGGCAGGCCCAAAGCCGCCAGCGTGATGAGCATGAACGCGCCATAAAAAACCGGCATCGACTTACCAAGCCCGCGCAAATCTTTCAGGTTGCGCGTTCCCATCCGCGCTTCCACAATTCCCACAATGATGAACAGCGCCGATGCGATGATGCCGTGATTGACCATCTGCAGGACACTGCCTTCGACGCCTTGACTGTTGAGTGCAAAGATGCCGAGCGTGATGAACCCCAGATGGCTGATGCTGGCATAGGCCACCAGCGCTTTCAGGTCTTTCTGAGCAATGGCGATCCAGGCTCCATAAACGATTCCCGCCGCCGCCGCGGCACCAATGAGAAGACCAAACTCCTGCACCGCATCGGGAAACAGAGGCAGACAAAACCGCAAAAACCCGTAAGCCCCGGTCTTCGACATGGCTCCAGTCAATATAACCAGCGTGGGGATCGGGCAGGACACATAGGCATGCGGCAGCCAGCTGTGCAACGGAAACACTGGAACCTTGATGGCGAACGCCAGGAAAAAGAAGAAAAACATCCACATCTGCGATGCCGGGTCGATGTGCGTGTGCACCAGAGTCTGGATATCAAACGTCAGTTCGTGCGTCGCCTTGTAGTGAGCCACGGTGATGGCGACAATCGCCACCAGCATCAAGAGACTTCCCACCAGCGTGAAGATCACGAACTTGGTGGTGGCGTAAATCCTGCGTCCTTCACCCCAGATGCCAATGAGAAAGTAGGTCGGAACCAGCATCAGCTCCCAGAAGATATAAAAGAGAATGGTGTCCAGCGCCGCGAACACCCCAAGCGTCCCCGCTTCCAGTGCCAGCATCAGAGCGAGAAAGTTGCGTAAGTTTTTCTCCTGATTGAGAGAACAGAGGATGGCGATGCCGGAAAGAAACGTAGTGAGCACCAGGAGCAGTAGACTGATGCCGTCCACCCCGACGCTGTATTTGATGTTCAGCAGGGAGACCCACGTCACCGATTCCTGAAACTGCATGCCGGGATTGGCCTTGTCGAACATCCAAAGAACAACCAGCGACAGCAGAAAACTCGCGCCTGCCGCGCCAAGCGACAGCATGCGGATGAGGGCTTTGTTTTCCTTAGGCAGAAACAACAGTGCGATCGCCGCAATCAGAGGTATGAAGATAATCAGTGTCAGCATGTCAAACGGTTCTCACGGTCTTTCTTAGAAGAAAACGACAAATAGTAAAACGGTGACCACGCCCACAATCATGTTGAGCGCATAGCTCCGCACTTTTCCCGACTGCCAGAGACTGATGCCATAGCTCACCTGGCGCACTCCGGCTCCGACTTCGTCCACGGCGCGGTCGATGCCTTCGCGTTCGGCTTTTTCCTCAAAAAACCCGCCAATAGCCCGTACCGGTTTGACGATCAGGAAATCGTAAATCTCATCGACGTAATATTTGTTGTATACCAAATCATAAATCGGCGCGAACGCCTGCTTGGCAAATTCGAGTTTGTCCTGGCTGGTGAGATAAATGAGACCCGCCGTCACAATGCCGCCGAGTCCGGCAAGCACTGCGATCGTTTCCAGGAACGAGTCATGGTAATGCACCATCTCCCTGCCAAACACCGGGCTCAAAAAAGCATCCACTGCAGGCGCGGCAAACCCCATCACCAGAGCAAAGAAGGAAAGAATCAAAAGCGGCGCCGCCATGATGAAGGGTGATTCGTGCGGATGCGCGTCGGTATTTCTCTGCTTGCCAATGAAAGTGTAAAAATAGACCCGGAAAATATAAAACGCGGTCATGCCAGCGGTAATCACGGCAATTCCCAAAAATACGAAATTCCCCATTTCCGCATGCCAGGAGCTTAAAATAATCGCTTCCTTACTGAAAAACCCGCTGGTCAGCGGAAACCCCGCCAGACAAAGCGCACCGATCAGAAACGTGATGTGGGTCAACGGCATGACGGATTTCAGACCGCCCATCTTGCGGATGTCCTGCTCTCCATTCAAACCGTGAATGACACTGCCGGCGGCCAGAAACAGCAACGCTTTAAAAAACGCATGCGTCATCAGGTGGAACATACCGAGGCTGAACACGCCGATTCCCATTGCCAGAAACATGTAACCGAGCTGACTCATGGTGGAGTAAGCGATGACGCGCTTGATATCGTATTGCACCATGCCGATGGACCCGGCGAAGACGGCGGTGATCACGCCGGTTGCGGCAATGAAATACATGGTGTAGGGCGCCAGTTCATAAAGAACGTGACAACGCGCGACCAGATACACGCCGGCAGTGACCATGGTTGCGGCATGGATGAGCGCGCTGACCGGAGTCGGGCCTTCCATCGCGTCGGGAAGCCAGGTGTGCAGGGGAATCTGCGCCGATTTGGCAAAAGCGCCCACTAAGAGGAGTAAGGTGATTAACAAAACCGTGTCGTCGTTGGCGCGGAACTTATCCGGAGCCGCGGCAAATACATCGACGAAATTGATCGAACCGAACGCATCAAAAATAACAAACGCCGCGATGACCATTCCCACGTCACCAATGACGTTCATGACAAACGCCTTGCGCGCCGCCAGCACGGCACTGGTTTTCTCGCGCCAGAAACCGATCAACAGGTAGGACGCCAGTCCGACGAACGCCCAGCCCACGATCAGGAAAAAGAAATCCGCCGCCGCCACCAGGAGCAACATGGAAAATATGAACAAATTTAAATAGGAAAAAAAGCGGCTGAATTCCGGGTCTTCGTCCATGTAGCCGATGGAATAGACATGAATCACAAATCCCACTCCGGTGACGATGAGAAACATGAAAACGGAGAGAGGATCGATCAGAATCGACAGATTTAATTGAAACGTTCCTGAGGAAACCCACTGATAGAGGGTTGCAACATGGCCCAACCGCTTATCCGCTTCCAGGGCCAACAGGTCGATCAGCGCCGCAACGGACACCAGGAACGACAACCCTACGGTCGCGCAACCGAGGTATCCCGCAAATTTTTTCGGAATTTTATCCCCATACCAGCTGAGGCCGATGAAACCGAGCAGGGGAAGCAGTAGAATGAGCCAGGCGTATAAAAACAAAGGTTCTATCCCTTCAATACGTTAATATGATCGACGTTGAGGTCATGCCGCGTGCGGAAAATGGTCAGGATGATCGCCAGCCCCACCACAACTTCGGCGGCGGCGACGGTCATGATGACCAGGGCGAATATCTGACCATCCAACGATTTCAAAAAACTGGAATAACCGATCAACAAAAAATTCACGGAGTTCAGCATGAGCTCCACGGACATTAACATAATGAGAGGGTTTTTCCGGATCAGGAAACCCACCGCCCCGATACAGAAAATGGTGGCACTGATGATGAGAACAAATTCGCTGCCCAGGGTCATTGGGATCGCCTCCTGGCCGGAGAATAGGAAAACTTCGCCAGACAAATGATTCCGACGGTGGCCACCAGAAGCAATGTGGAAGCCAGTTCAAATGAAATCAGGTGGCGGGAAAAAAGCTCGATGCCCACGGCTTTGGCGCTGCCCATCGCGGATATAACATCCGGCGTCAACTGGCCTTCGATGGGCCTCGTCGGCCCCACCCCGGCGGCCAGCAAAAGCTCGCCAAATAAAAGAAAGACAAACGAGAACGCAGCGGAACGCTCGACGGAAGGCTCGATGATTTCCTTCTTGCCTCCCAGAAGCGCAATGATAAATAGAAATAGAATCATCACCGCCCCCGCATAAACGATGATCTGTACGGCGGCGATAAACTCGGCATGATAGAGAAGAAACAACAACGCAAAGCATATCATGTTGCTGATGAGATAAAGAGCGCAGTAGATGGGAGACGCGCACAGGATCACCCCCAAGGCGGCGAGCACCGCCGTGATTCCCAGTGCTAAAACAACAATGTCGTAGGTGATTTCAAACACAACTTTCTCCCGTCAAACAATTTCTTCCACTGCCGGAAATGCCCTCCCGTTTCGTGGAGGTCTTATCTATTAACCCGTTCCGTATTGCCAAGAATATTCACACGGAACTCATTCGGTTTGGGATACACGAGCAGGTCTTCTTTAGTCGCAATGTATTTGTCGCGATCGTAATCGGCCAGTTCATAATGTTCGCGCAGGACCACCGCATCTACGGGACAAGCTTCTTCGCAATAGCCGCAGTAGATGCAGCGCAAGAGATTGATCTCGTAAACCGCGGCGTAACGCTCGCCGGGCGACACACGATTTTCCGGATCGTTCTCGGCGGAAACCACATGAATGCACCCGACAGGACAGTTGATCGAGCAAAGACTGCAACCGATGCACCGCTCCAGCCCGTTTTCATCGCGGTTTAAGAAATGGCGGCCCCGGTAACGCTCCGGCATGGTGCGCTTGACCTCCGGATATTGCACGGTCACCGGTTTGGTCACCATGTTTTTAAAGGTCACGCCGAGACCGATGAGTAAATTTTTTATTCCTGCGAAGGCGCCTTGTATCATAATCACCCCTTATGGGTTACCACATTACTTTAAAAACGCTGGTCACCAACAAATTGAACAGACAAAGCGGCAGAAGCACTTTCCAGCCAAAAGACATCAGCCGGTCATAACGGAGCCTCGGAAACGTCGACCGCAGCCAGATAAAAAAGCAAAGCAGGGCAAACACCTTGCCGGCAAACGCCAGAATCGGCCAGAGCGGCAGGCCGTAGGAATTCCATCCGCCGAGGAACAACAACGTCACCAGAGAACTCATGGTGACCATGTTGACGTATTCGCCCATCATGAACATAGCGAACTTCATTCCCGTGTATTCCGTATGGAATCCCGCCACCAGTTCCTGCTCGGCTTCCGGCAGATCAAACGGCGCCCGGTTGGTTTCCGCCACGCCAGCGACAAAAAACAGCAAAAACGCCAGCGGCTGGGTCAAAATAAACGGAATGTCCTTCTGGTTCTCTACCAGATCGATCAGGTTCAGCGATCCTGTCATCACGATCACGCTCAACGCGGAAAGCCCCAGAGTCAATTCGTAACTGATCATCTGCGCCGAAGAACGCAAGCCGCCCATGAGCGAATATTTGTTGTTCGACGCCAGACCGGCCAGCACCATGCCGTAGATGCCCATTCCGGAGATGGCGAAAACAAACAGAATTCCAGAATTGACGTTGGCGCCCCAAAATCCGATCTCCTGACCAAACACCGTGACCGAATCGCCAAAAGGGATGACGGAAAAAGTCACAATAGCGGTGAACACCACAACCGCAGGCGCCAGATGATATAAAAACTTGTCCGCCGAACTCTGGATGATCGATTCTTTAAACAGCAGCTTGATGGTGTCCGCCAACGGCTGCCCCAGCCCCAAAGGACCCACGCGGTTGGGACCCAACCGGACCTGAAACCGGCCCATCAAGCGGCGCTCGGTCCAGACAATAATGGGAACCACCGATAGTAAGGCAACCGCGATCACCGCAGCCTTGACGGTGCCGATAATAAAGGCCGGCTGCAGCACCGGGTCCAGAAATGTCAGAATTTCATCCCACAAAATGACTTATCCTATTTTTCATCGAAAAAACTTTATTGCCACTCAGGCCTTGCGAATCTCAACGCTGCTAATGCCGTCAGCACCCGCCAATCCCAAAACCCCCTGTTCATCGGAAATTCTGGGAAGCACCACGCCGCCCGGATTGCATTTGCCGGAGATTTCCACTTCGGCCCTGACTTGCGTATCGCCTGAAACCACAATCACGTCGTCGCCATTTTTCAATCCCAGTTTCTTCGCGTCGTCCTCGTGCAGATGCACGGTCGAAGGCTTGAATTGATGCGCAAGGCGGGAGTCTGCGTCCAGAATCTTGTCGTGCGCAAAGAGATAACTGGCGATTCTTAATTTCAATCCATCGGATTTTGCCGGTTGCGACTTTGCCGAATCCGGTTTTGTTCCATTCTGATATTGTGCGGCAGTGCGCGCGAGGCCCATTTTCTTGATGGACTTTTTGCTGATGTCCCCGTATCCCGGAACCATTTTGGCGATTTCATCAGTAACGCTAAAAGAGGTGATGTAATCGGTTTCATCGCCCAAGGTTTTTGCCATCATGGAAATGATTTTCCAATCGGGGGCATTCGTCGTTTTCAACCCGCCTTTTCTAAATTGGACGCGCCCGCCGATGTTGGTCGTGGTGCCGTCGTCATGCCCCGGTCCGTTGGAAGGAAGGACGATCCCGGCCAATTGAGAAGTTTCGGTTTCCAGCATGTCGTGCACAATCAAGAGATCTAGTTTTTTAAGCGCGTCCGCTATCTTTTTGCTGCCGGGGAAATCGACCACCGGATTGGCGCGGTGCACCAGCAAAGCTTTCAGTTCGCCGGAGTTGGCTTTTTCGATCATTTCCATTGCGGACAACCCTGCTTCCAGCGGTGAATTTTCTCCCGATTGCTGTTTGACGGCTTCTGCATCTGCAAGCGGCACGCCGCCGGGATAATAGTTCGGCAGGACTCCCATATCCAGCGCCCCCACGGCGTTGGTGTATGGCGCCGCCGGAATCGCCCCGCACTCCATGGAGGAAATTTTCCCAATCTCCGACAACAGGTGTTTGAGCACATCGACCGACTGACCGGTCAACGCCGCCGGGTTGTAAATGATCGTCGTCTTTTTGCTGGATTTCAGCATGTCCATCAGGGAATTTAATTGCTCGCCGGTGATTCCGGTATCCTGAACCTCGCCCTTCTCCCCCGCAAGGGTGTTTGCCAAAGCGGCGAACACCTGGGCGGCCGCGCCGATATCGTAGCGCAGAGAAAGATGCGCGTAGCGGTCCATCAAGGTGGACTGATCGTTCAGTACCGCAAGCTTGGCATTCCCACGGGTCACGACTTTTTTGATGCGCAAATCCAGAATCGGCAGTTCTTCCGTCGGGTCGCTGGCGATCACCAGCACCAGGTCGGAGGTTTCGATCTCGCTGACATCATAATGCGGGATGGGAAGGCCCGGCGTTTCGGCGTAGACTTTGTGGTCGATGTTGTTGGTGCCAAGCTGCTGCCGGAATAATTTCTGATAAAGATAAAGCTCTTCATTGGTCCCATAAGGAGAACCGATGAAGCCGATGCTGCCGGGTCCGTGCTCATCGGCGATTTTCTTAAGCGCGTTGGCCGCCTGCGCCGCCGCATCCTTTACGGGAAGCGTTTTACTTGCGCCATCGAGCGTGGTGCGGGCTTCCATGATGCGGTTTTTACTTTCCAGAAAATCGTATCCCCAACGGGCCTTGTCGCAGATCCAGCCGTCATCGACATAATCGTTGGGTCGTGATTCGATGCGCATGAACTTGTTGGTGCGCACGCCGAGCGTCATGTTGCAGTTACAGCCGCAATGCGCACACAGGGTGTCGGAGTTTGTCAGGTCCCAGGTGCGGGCCTTGAAACGGAACTGCGTGTTGGTCAACGCGCCGACGGGACAGATGTCGATGACATTGCCGGAAAAGCGCGTGTCGTAGGGCTCGTTGTTGAACGTTCCCACTTCGTTATGAAATCCACGGTTCAGCATGACCAGCGCCCGGTCCTGCTCAATCACTTCGCTGTAGCGCGTACAGCGCTGACAGGCGATACAGCGTTCCCGGTCCAGCGTGATGACGGGGCTGAGCGGCGCGGCTTTTAAATTGTTCGCGCGTTGAAAATCCATGCGCGTGTCGCCGGGACCATACTTGAACGTATTATTTTGCAGGGGACATTCGCCGCCCTTGTCGCAAACCGGGCAATCGAGCGGATGGTTGAGCAGTGTAAACTCCAGCACACCCTTCTGGGCTTTTTCGACACGCTCCGTAGTGGTTTTGACGACCATGTCGGGACCGACATCCATTGTGCAGGCGGTCATCAGCTTGGGCATTTTTTCCACTTCCACGAGACACATGCGGCAACAGCCCAGCGAACCCAGCTTTTCGTGGTAACAGAACACCGGAATTTCGATGCCGACGGTTTTCGCCGCGTCCACCACCTTGGTGCCCTTGGGAACGGTGATGGTTTGATCGTCTATGGTTAGGGTGACTTCGTTGTCTGCCATGATTTCCTATTTATTTCAGACAGTATTAGCTGTCATTCTTTGAAGTAATTCCTCATAGTCTGCACGGAAGTTCTGGATACTGCTGGCAACCGGAGCCACCGCCGCATCCCCCAGCGGGCAGAAACATTTGAAACTCATGTTGTCGCAAATATCCAACAACTCTTCCACATGCGCCGCCTCGCCTTTTCCCGTCTGAATTTGATGCAGAATCTGCCACATCCAGCGCGTGCCTTCCCGGCAGGGGGTGCATTTGCCGCAGGATTCGTGCATGTAAAAACTGACCAGCCGCAGCGACGTTTCCACCACGTTGACGGTGTGATCGAGGACAATCAAGGCGCCGGAACCCAGCATCGACCCCGCCGCCTGCAGGGATTCGTAGTCATAAGGCGTATCCACCTGATCGGCCCTCAGCATGGGAACCGACGAACCACCGGGAATGAAGGCTTTCAGCTGGTTGTCGTCGCGCATACCTCCTGCCATGTCATAAATGATCTCACGCACAGGGGTTCCCAAAACCACTTCATAGTTAGCCGGTTTTTTGACATGACCCGACACGCTGACGAGCTTCGTGCCTTTACTTTTTTCCGTACCGATGGCCGCATATTTCTCGGCTCCCTCGTTCACAATATAGGGAACGACACAGAGGGTTTCGACGTTGTTGATGACCGTGGGTTTAGCGTACAACCCCTGCACTGCGGGAAACGGCGGTTTCATCCGTGGCTCGCCGCGCATGCCTTCCAATGAATTCAACAGCGCCGATTCTTCGCCGCAAATATACGCGCCTGCTCCTAGATGGGTGTGAATGTCGAGATCGAATCCTGATCCTAAAATATTTTTCCCCAGATAGCCTTTGGCATACGCCTCTTCCAGCGCTTTTTCCATGATCTCGCAAAGATCGTAAAACTCGCCGCGCAAATAGATGTAGCCGGTTTCGATCCTGCAGGCGTAGGAGCAGAGAATCATGCCTTCAATAAGAAGATGCGGGTTTTTCAGCAGCAGTTCGCGGTCCTTACAGGTTCCCGGTTCGCTTTCATCGGCGTTACAGCAGAGATAGCGGGGGAACACGTCCTTGGCGAGAAAGCTCCATTTCAATCCGCAGGGAAACCCAGCGCCGCCGCGCCCCCGAAGGCCCGACGCCTTGACCATCTCGATGATTTCGTCAGGTTCCTTGGCAAACGCTTTCTTGAGGCTCTTATAGCCACCCGTTTCTTCATAAACCGCAAGCGTGTGCAGGTCTTTTTTATTGATGTCTTTAAAAAGGATCTGTGTCATGAATATTTTATTTCAAGGAGTCGAGAATCTGGTCGATCCGCGCCGGGGTGATATTTTCGTGATACGTGTCGTTGACCCGCATCATCGGCCCGCCCGTGCAGGCGGCCAGGCACTCTTCCCGCCTCAGGGTGAACTTTTTGTCCGCCGTGGTTTCTCCCACTTGGATGTTCAACTTTTTTGCCGTGTAATCCAGAAGTTCGTCGCAGCCGTTCAACTGACAGCTGATATTGATGCAAAACAAAATCGTGTATTTTCCCACCGGGGTGTCGCCCAGGGTGTACATCGTATAAAACGACGCCACCGACTGCACATACGCCGGCGACACATCGAGCCTGCGGGCGATTTCCCGCATCGCATCGGGGCTGACGTGGCCTTCCTGTCGTTGCGTCAGAGTCAGAAGCGGCAACAGAGCCGACTGCTTGTGCTTCTCAGGATATTTATTTAAGATCTTTTCGATCTCTTTTTCGGCTTGTTCAGAAAACGCAAACATCAGCGGTCCACTTCCCCCATGACAATGTCGATACTGCCGATCACCGCGACCACATCGGCGATGAACGAACCGTCCATCATTTTGCACATGCCGGGAATCGCCATGAACGAAGGCGCGCGCAGTTTGACCCGGTAGGGAACGTTGCTACCGTCTGAGACGATATAAAACCCGACTTCGCCGCGCGGCCCTTCCGTCGGCACATAAGTTTCACCCTTGGGGACGCTGACCCCTTCGGACACCAGTTTGAAATGGTGAATCAACGCTTCCATGCTGGTGTGCAGGGTACTTCTTTCGGGAAGGGAAATTTTATTATCTTCAGCCTTATAAGGTCCGTCCGGCAGGCTATTGAGCGCCTGGGCAATGATGCTCCGGCTCTGGCGCAATTCTTCCACGCGCATGAGATAACGGTCGTAGACATCGCCGTTCTTGCCAACGGGAACATCGAACTCAAAATTTTCATAGCCGCTGTAGGGCCGTTTTTTACGGAAATCAAAATCCACTCCTGACGCGCGCAGCGCCGGACCGCTTAAGCTCCAGTTGATGGCTTCCTCCCGCGTCATCACGCCAACGCCCTCAGTGCGGTCGAGCCAGATCGGATTTCTAGTCAGCAGACGTTCGTACTCGTCGATCTTTTCCGGCAAGTAGTCGATGAACTTTCTCACCTTGGACAACCACTCCGGCGTCGCGTCTTTCATGACCCCGCCGACGCGGATGTAACTGGTCATCATGCGCACCCCGGAAATTTCCTCATTGAGGTCCAGGATCATTTCCCGTTCCCGCCAGCAATAGAGGAATACGGTCATGGCGCCGATGTCGAGCGCATGCGTCGCCAGCCACACCAGGTGACTGCCGAGCCGCCCCAGTTCGCACATGATGACGCGCAGATACTGGGCCCTCGGCGGAATTTCACATTGCAGCAGTTTTTCGGTGGTCAGACAAAAGGCAAGATTGTTCTGCGGCGGACTGAGATAGTCGAGCCTGTCGGTCATCGGGATGACATGCACGTAGCGTTTATTTTCCGAGGTCTTTTCGATGCCGGTGTGCAGGTACCCGATATGCGGTTCGGCGGATCTCACGATCTCGCCATCCATTTCCAGAACCACCTGGAACACACCGTGGGTGCTCGGATGCGACGGACCCATGTTGAGGGTCATCGTGTCTTTTTCGCGCTCCAGCAGACCTTGTTCTGTAACACTCATGAATTCATTACCTGGTGGGGGGTTTCGATTTTACCAGTTCGCTTTTGTATTCGCGGTTATGGGAAAACGCCACATCTTCCGTCGTCAGGGGATAATCTCTTCTTAAAGGATGCCCTTCCCATTCATCCGGCATGATAAGACGCTTGAGGTTGGGGTGCCCTGTCACGTTAAAGCCCAGCATGTCGAACAGCTCCCGTTCCGGGAACAACGCGCCATTCCACAAATCCGTCACCGTGGGAACGGTGGGGTCCTCTTCCTCCATGCCGACCCGGATGCGGATGGAATGATCGTGCTCAAACGAATGCAATTCGTAAACCGCCTCGAACCGGGGTTCGCGGTCCTGATCGAGATAGTCCACCCCGCGAATATCGGAAAGATATTCCATTTTCAAATCCGCAGCGTCTTTAAGGTGCTCGGCCACTTTATGCAGGGCATCGGGAGACACAAAGATCACCGCGTCCCCCAGGTTCACTTCGCCTTTTTGAATATCCTCTCCGAGAGCGGATTTTACTTTCTCAACGACCTCTTCCGGGGTCATGCCACCCTCTTTTTGGCGCTGTCGGTGCCTGCTTCCTGCATGATTTTTTCCTGCAACTTGATGATGCCGTAAAGTAGGGCTTCGGGACCGGGAGGACAACCGGGAACATAAACATCCACCGGGACCACACGATCGACTCCCTGCACAATGGAGTAGTTATTAAAGATGCCGCCGCAGGAAGCACAGGCGCCCATCGAGATCACCCACTTGGGTTCCGGCATCTGATCGTAAATGGTTTTTAGCACCGGCGCCATCTTCTGCGATACCCGTCCGGAAACGATCATGAGATCCGCCTGACGCGGGGAGGCGCGGAACACCTCGGCGCCGAACCGGGCTGCGTCCCAGCGGGAATTGGCCATCGCCATCATTTCAATGGCGCAACAGGCCAGGCCAAAGGTCGCCGGCCAAAGCGCGTTCTTCTGCGCCCAGCCCACCACTTTTCCAAGCTTGGTGGTGAGAATGCTGTCGTACACCGCGCCGGAGTACTCGTGATCCAGAGATTCCACCGCATCTTTTACATTCAGCCTGATATTATTGATTTCGGTCTCAAACGCATCGACCGCTTGATCGATCAATCCCATTCCAAACCTCCTCTCCCCCAGATATAAACGTAGGCGATCCCCAAAATGGCGATAAAGACCACCATTTCAATCAGCCCGAATAACTGCAACTGGTCGAGCGCCACCGCCCAGGGGTACATGAAAACCACCTCAATATCGAAAATAATAAAGAGCATGGCAATGGTTGCAAAGCGAACAGGATACCGCCCCTTGGCTTCTTCGCGCGGGATTATACCACACTCATAGGGGATCAATTTTTGCGGGGTGGGGTTCCTGGGACCGAGGATCGTCGAAAGGGCCAGAAGGGCTCCGACCACGACCAGGGCGACAATCGCAAACACAGAAATGAAAAAATATTCCGTCATTTATTGCAATCCTCTTCATCCAAGCATGAGAATTCCTAAGTGAAACTGCCTTCACTTCGGATGTTTTTCCCAGTGTCTAACTCAAAATGGAATTCAATGCTGAAGTTTTCTATGAAAGACAGATAAAAACTATTTTTACACTGACTTATGCTAACACTATCTCGTTCACAGAACGTCCTAAACTGATTGGAGTGGGGATTATATCAGCCTTCCACCCCCTGTCAACGATTGATTTGAAAGGAGAAACCGGCTTGCAGGCTGAAGCGGGACTCGCACTAACCCCATTATTTTCAATCGGTTTTATGAATGCTGAAAAGAAAAGAGGAAAACAATTTTTGAAAATGCCTGGCGGCTGTGCAGACGCGCGCATCGCCAAACGGCAACGGTAAAAACAGGAATGGAGACAGACCAAACATGAACGTTTGTCCTAGATACAATACTCAAAACGATGCGCTGGAGGCGAAACAGAAGAACTGTTATTCTCGGTATTCGAGGTGCAGGCGGTAGATGAGGCCTGTCGGGTTGTCTTCCGGGGTTTCGGCGTCGGGCTTGGCAAAGCAAATGAGTTCAAAAGAGACGGTGTTTTCTCCCGGCTTGATGTATTTTTCGATGCCGACGAGAAACGGGTCGGGATAATCCGCCCCGCCGTACTCCTGCTTCAAGCCAACATCGTTGACGGTAATGTGGCAGGTATCCTCTGAACGCAGAAGTAGTTCCGCCCGGACGACCGATACCTGCTTTGCCAAAGGAAGAAAGAACTTAACGCGGAACTTGTTTTGACTGCCTGTTTTCGCCTCTTCCAGTGTCACGTGCTCCCGGACCCAAATCCACTGACTGCCTTTGATCGCCCGCCAGGTCGGCGCCATCTCGCAAATGGACGCTTGACGCCAGTTTTCGGAACTCGTGTCGTAAAACTCGGTTTCCCTGCCACTGGTAAAAACCAGAGTCCGGGCTTTCCCCGCCTGGGGTTCCGCCTGTTTCAAAAGGGCGGCTTTACTTTCATTCCACATGAGATTGTTCATCTCCTGCCAGTAGTCGTACATTCCGTTCTTCTTGTTAATCACCACCATGCTCGGCCGTGGGGTGGTCCGCCCCAGATAGGGTCCGATATCGGCGACGATCATCCCCGAAGGATCGCCGGCATCGACGGAGATAAAGGAATGCGACGGAATGATGTCATACGTGTGAACGATCAACTGCCCCTTGCCGGGATGTCCGGTTTCCATATCGATTTCATTTTGCAGTTTCTGCAGGAGCAGGAGCGATGTTTTGATTTCGTTCAAAAACGTGGCTTTGCCTTTTCCCTGTTTGGTGATGAGTTCCACCACTGGAGAATCCGGGTCCATGAGTAGAAGTTTGACCTGGACGCCGCCGAGCACTTTTTCCCGTAAAAGTTCCCGGCTGGAGGTAGAAATGGAGAGTAACGACGAGCCGCCGATAAAAATCTCACGTTTTACTTTTTTAAACAGACCTTCAAAGGATTCGGCCTGCCCCAGTTCGGAACGGTTCTTGTAAATTCCCTGAATGCCGAGGCGAATGGCATCGGGGTTCACAATTTCCTGCAAGGCCTGCTTGTACTGGCGAAACGTGAGGTCCCTTAAGAATAATTCGTAGCCCAACGACACGATGCCGATCAACGCGATCAACAGGCAAAACTCTTTTACCGGATGCAACCAGATACTGTCGGGGGCAAAAACCTTGTCGGCGGAAATGTAGGCGGAGCCGCCGATCAAAAAAATAACCACTGCCAGAAAGACAATGCGGTCCTGGACCCACTGCCTGATGTTCGGTGCACCTTTGGATGTTTTTTGCATTTCCTGGATTGTCTAAATTAGGGTAAGCTGCCCGACTGGGGAGTTTTAAAATATCGTCCTGGCGCGTGATCTTACCTGAAAACCTTTGTTTTCACAATGGCCAAACGAATCTGGTTTTAACTCAAACCGGATTTTCTGCGGGTCCACCAATCGACAAACAAAAATCCAACGAGCAGTCCATAGGACCACCAGTTGTCCCACAGGGAAAGCGATTTGCTTTTGGTTTTGACTCTGACTTCGGGATTGTCAAACCGATAGCCGGAAAGGTTTTTGGATTCGTTCAATACCGCATAGGTGCCGCCGCTTATCTCCGCCATTTTCTTTAACAACGATGCGTTGACCAGAGGCTTATCGAACTCCGCTGTTTCGCCGAAAACACCAAAGCTGATTTCTTTGGCATGTTTCCCGCCTTTGCGGTCGATTTCAGCTTTGACTGAATAAAAGCCTTCCGCCTCTGGCAGAAACAAATAAGAACCGTCTCCATTCTGATCCGACTGCAAGGCATGCGGTTCGGTCTCCCCTGTCACTTTGAGCAAAGTCAGATTCACCTTTTCACCGGATGCCGGAGTGTAGTCTTCCTGAAATACCTTAAATTTGATGAGCACTTGTTCGCCTTCCCGGTAGCGTTCCTTATCGGTTTCCAGTTGCAGTAGATGCGTTTCGGGATCATCCGTCATCCAGGCGATCAGGTTATTCCAGAATCGCTGGTAATAACGCCCGCTACCGCCTCCCCCGACCCGGCGGAAGTTCCAGTTCCACGAGGAATCGGTAGCCAGAACCGCGCTGCGGCCTTTGCCAGATTTGTGAGCCACAAGCACGGGCGTGGAAGATTTATCCTTATTTTTCCGCTGATGCGTGAACAACACCTGCGATCCCGGTTTTGGAACCAGCCCCAGGTTCAACCCATTCAAGGGAGGCAGGGATTTCCAGGTCTTCTGGTTGAGCTTCTGGTTTTTCTCCAGCCGCAGAATGGGATGATTCAACAAACCTTTCGCCAATCCGGGACGAAACTCTTCATTTGAATACGCCGGAGCACCGCGCTTAAGGTTCACCGGCAAAATATCCTCGATAGGCGTGCGCCCGTAACCGCCTGCCTGAAACGAAAGTTCGCCGCCAATCATGAGAAACGCTCCGCCGTCCTGGACATACGCCTTGAGATTGTTCAGCAGTTTTTTGTCGATGAAGGATTCAAAACGGAAATTCTGAAAAATAATCAGGTCAAACGAATTGAGGTATTCGCTGAACAACAGGTTCGAGGGAAACGGAATCAGGCTGAGTTCGGATGTCGGCGCGGCCACGTCGTCTCCCAGAGTCCTCAGAATAAAAAACGACAACAGGTCCACCTTGGGGTTGTTCACCAGCACTTCGCGCAAGAACCTGGAATCCCACGAGGGGCGTCCGTTCAAATGAAGAACGCGGGTGCGGTCGCGAATCACCTTGATCTGAAAATTGCGTTGATTGTTGGTGGCGATGGACTCTCCGGCGAACAGAGGCACTGAAAGAGAATAGGTCCGCTTTCCCAGCTCTCTCGGAGTGAACTGCAAATCGACTTTGTACTCCATCTGATTGTCACGGATCTCCACAATTTTTGAGATCAGGATATTTTTTCCCTCTTTAAGAACCAGGGGCACGTTCTTGTTGCCGATGGCGGAGGCGCAAAGCAAAATCGACAGATTGACGGGTTGATGCACGAAGCCAAAATCCGGCGCATCGAGGTTTTGCAATGCCAGATCCTTAAACGAATCATTGGTGCCCGCCTGAAACGTATGAATGGGTCCTGCAAACCCCGCCAGCAACTCCAATAATTCCGGAGAAAGGTCGTCCGCGTCCTGGGTTAAATCGGCGCCATCGGAAAAAAGCAAAATCCCCTGCAAGGGTTTCTCTTCATATTGTTTCCTGATGTCGGCAAACACCCGGCTGAAATCGGTGTTCGGCGTTCTGGGTTGATAACGTGATTTAAGATCGGTTGCGGCGATCAAATCCAGGTGATCGGAAACGAAATAGGTATCGACCTTAAAATCTTTTTTCAGGTCCTCAAAATAGCCTTTGTTGGCTTCCAATGTTTTCCGAACCAGGTCGATTCTCGCCACTTCGCTGGGAAAGTTTTTGATGGACATGCTTTTGCTGTCATCCAGCAAAACGGCAATGGAATTTTTTTGCGAATGACTTTTTCTGAATTCCAGTTCCGGTTTGAGTAACAAAAATCCTATCAGTAAAAAGGCGGCGACCCTGAGGCCGAATAAGAAAACTTTTTTGAAGCGGGATTTGATTCTGTCCAGACTGGTCCAGAAAAACCAGAGCGCCAGAGGAACCAGAACCGCCAGAATGGAAAGGATCAGCTCCGCGTTTTCCGGCGCCCACTGGATTTCCCATTCGTTGTATTCAGACAGGTCCAGTCCCAGGAATTCGATGAGGAAGTTCACTTTGAATGGTATCTTCGCAATCTTTCGAGAATGATGGGCAGGTGCACCATGTCCTTCTTATAGTCGAGGGTCAGGGAATACATGACGATGTTCACCCCAAGCCGGATACTGCCCTGCCGCTGCTGACTGCCGCCGGCAATGATGTCGTAATTCCAGTGGCCGAGCTTGTCCCTGGCCCAGGCGCCGCCCAGGTCATTGGTGGAATACGTCAGAACGGTTCTGCCTTTTACCGAAATCCCTTCAATGAATGGATTCAGGAGGATGCGTCCGGCGGGACGGTTGATCAAGTAAAACGACCGGAAAATGGAATGGTCCCTGGATATTTTCTGCAGCGGAATCTTTGGGAATAGTTTGGCGATCAGATTCCGGACGGATTGATCGAATTCCGAGTTGGCGCGGGAGGAATTGTCATCTATCAAGAGAAAGCCGCCGAAGTTCAGGTAGTGTCTCAATATGCGCAGTTCTTTTTCCGGAAAAGGCTTGAACGCGGCGTTGCCCGCCATATATAAAAAAGGATACCGGTAGAGATTGGGATCGGTGACCGCAATCTCCACAGGCTCCCGGTTCACTTCGATGGAGGTCCGCCCGGCCAGCTGCGCCAGCAGGCTTCTTACCGCTTCGGGACGGGGATTGTAGTTGCCCCCCTGGTATTTGAGTAACGGCAGGGTCATTTTGGAATAGTCCGCCGTGGCTTCAGAAACCAACAAGAGGCCGCCAATGATTCCCATCAACCCAATGATAATGGAAAGTATCAATCGCATGGTTTGAGTTTAAACAGGATTTCACTTGTTTTCAATGATGATCCATTTTTCGTAACAGTAAAGATATCTCCATTTCGAAACGTCCCCCCTCACCTAACCTCTCCCCCCTTGGGGGGAGAGGAATAATTCCAGTTTTCACACCACCGTCATCCTGAGCTTGTGATATCCCCTCCACTAACTTCATGCCCCTGTGATATTCCCTCCATTTGTTTCATGCCCCGAAGGGGTAGGAGGGGTATGTGATATTTCACCATTGCCTTCATGCCCCGGAGGGGTATTTCGAAGGAGGATAGAAGGTTGGGATGAGGGGATTTCCCTTTTAATACACAGATATCTATCGCAAGGGCGATAAGAATAATTTTTGCCTAACCCTTTCTGCTTGGGTTAGACTGATTTTGAGT
>JAJDBE010000072.1 GCA_029261515.1 Nitrospinaceae bacterium
CGCTTTCTCCCTGATTGAGGACGGTGTTTTCGACCTCCGCCAGATTGCGATTGGTGCGAAACAGGTCCTGCATCAGGTGGTTATTTCCGATGATATTGCGTAAATAGTGATGGCTTTTGAGTTTTTCTTTCAGGTCCAGAATCTCGGTGGTGTCGGTGAGCGCCACGAGGACTTCGATACTGCCGTTTTGATCGCGCTTTAAAAGTCCCGCCTGAAAACTGCCAAAACGTTTGACGCCGTCCTTACGAATAAACGCGGACTGGAACTGCACCATCCCCTGAGAGGGATCGTTTTTTACGGTCTGGCAGAGAGCGCAATTGTTCAGGCAGACGCTTTTATCGAACAGAGTGACGCATTTTTTGCCGATCACCTCTTCCTTTTTATGGCCGGTGATTTGCTCTGCAGCGGCATTGAAATATTTGATCTGCATGTTTTCATCGTAAACAAACGCCGCTTCAGTCAAAACATTGAGCGCGTTGTTGAGATATTTTGCCGGTTTCGGGTCCATTGTCGATCTCGGTTGGGTTGATAGGGGGGTAGTTGTAGCGCATCATTGCAACAGTTGCAAATAAATTATGCAACAGTTGCGTGGCTGTTAAAGAGCGTCGCATCTACTTCATTGAAATGGAATGGGTTTCTTGTGTAAACGCCTTGGGTTGAGTACAATTCGCTTGGGCGGTTTTTTTCCAGGGAAAAGGTTTCGTCTTCCAATTTTCCACCTTAGTTTGTCTTTTGTGTCAGCGTCCTGAAACTTCGTGAATTGGTTTATCCGCAATGGAACCAGAGAAATCAAATCGTTTGTCGCCCTTAAAGTGGCTCACTCTGGCGGCGCTCTTTATTCTGGTTCTGATCGTTTTCCGGGGAGCCTTGGAAAACGGATTCGTGAACTGGGACGACCATGAATACGTTTACGAGAATCCCCGTATTCAATCGTTTTCCAAAAGCAACCTGTGGGAAATGGCCACCGGATTTCATGCCGGAAACTGGCATCCTCTGACCTGGCTGTCCCACGCCATCGATTATCAGCTTTTCGGATTGGACCCCTGGGGCCATCATCTCACCAATATCCTGTTGCACGCGTTCAACACCTGCCTGGTTTTTGTCTTATTCCTGAAACTCTTTAAAAGCGCGGCGAATAACCGATTTTCAGAAAAAAATGTGTGGGTAGGAGGCATGATTGCCGCACTGGTGTTCGGGCTTCACCCCTTGCGGGTGGAATCTGTCGCCTGGGTTGCCGAACGCAAGGATCTCCTTTGCGGGCTGTTTTTCCTTTCGACGATTTTGATGTTTGTCTTTTATATAACCTCGAAATCCGAAGTAGAAAAAAAACGTTTTTACCTCCTGTCCATTTTTACCTTTGTCCTGGCTCTGATGTCCAAACCCATGGCGGTGACCCTGCCCGCTGTTCTTCTGCTTCTTGATGTTTCGCCTTTCGATCGAATTAAAGACAAGGCGGCCTTCTGGAGGTTGCTCTTGGAAAAGGGACCCTTTTTCTTGTTAAGCGCGTTGTCGGTGATCGTCACCTTCGTGGCGCAGAAATCGGGAGAAGCGATTCGCACGCTTGAAGAATCCGGTCTTGCAGACCGATTGATCAACGCCGTTCGCAGTGTGTCGTTTTATCTGGAGCAAACCCTCTGGCCCGGTCAGCTGGTTCCGTTTTACCCATTTCCTGAAAATGTTTCTGTGATAAGTGGTGCGTTTTTGGGGTCGGCGCTGGTGATTTTGGCCATCACCGCTTTAGCTCTCGTCTTGTGGCAACGAGGGAAGAAATTCTGGATGATCGCCTGGCTGTATTATCTGGTCACGGTGTCTCCTGTGATCGGCATCATTCGGGTGGGGGCGCAGGCCGCCGCCGACCGCTACACCTATTTGCCGACGTTGAGTTTGTACCTCCTTTTGGGAGCTTTTGTGGTGTGGGCTTTGGAAATCAACCGCGCCTCCTTTAAAAATTTTCTTTCAATAGGGGCGCTGGCAATCGGATTCGTCGTTCTATTAATCCTTGGGGCTTTAACGGTTCGTCAGATTCCGGTCTGGAAAAACGGCGAGACGCTGTGGCAAGAAGTCGTTCAAGCGTTTCCCGAGAGTCCCCGCGCCTATGCCAACCTTGGGCTGTTTTATTCTGATGGGGGTCAGTACGATCGCGCGCTCAAAAATTATGAGCAGGCTCTGGCGCTGTATGAAGTCCACAAGCGGGAACGATGGGTCGCCGCGGTATCCAACAATATAGGGATGGTGTATCAGACACGCGGTGAATACGATCGGGCGCTTGAAATGTTTTCGCGGGCTTTGGAGGTAAATCAGAAACTTGGGCGCGAGTCCGATATTGTGACCTCGTTTAACAACATGGGATTGGTTTATTTTGCCGGGGAAAACTACAGCCAGGCGGCGGAGCAGTTTCAATCCGCGATCAACCGCAATCCAGAATTATCCGAAGTGTCATTTAATCTTTTGGGAGAAGCCTACAAGAAGCAGGGAGCCTTTAAAAAGGCGGAGGAAAGCTTTAAAGCGGCCTTAAAAATTAATCCCGACTTCGTTGATACCCATAACAAATTGGGAGTGGTTTACTACGAGACAGGGCGGGTGAAAGAAGCGCAAGCGGAATACCAAAAAGCGCTGAGTCTTGACCCCGGTCACAAGGACGCGCACAACAATTTGGGCATTGTGTATTATGCTACCGGCGCATTGAACGCCGCGGAACAAGCCTTTAAGCGTGTGCTTGAGATCGATTCCGGTCATCTCGATGCGCGCAATAATCTCGGCGTGGTGTATTACGAGATGGCCCAATTGGATGCGGCGGAAAAAGAATTTCAGGCAGTTTTAAAAGCCGCGCCAAAACGGGCGGACACGCGCTTTTATCTGGGAATGGTTTATTCCGAAAAGGACCGGTTCGATGCCGCCGAAGCGGAATTGCTCGCGTCCCTTAAGATCCAGCCGGACTACGCCCATGCCCGCAATCAGTTGGGTTTTGTTTTTGCCTAAAAGGGACTCATGGATCAATCGGAGCTGGAATTTAAGACGGCCCTTCAGATCAACCCTCAACTCGCGTCCGCTCGCGCCAATCTGGACCGAGTGGAAAAATTGAAATAACCAGGTTAAAGCACAGCACGGGAAAACAGAAGAGCGTGTGGCGTGGGCACGTGTCGCTAAAACACGCTTTAAATTTTTCTCAGGGTATTCAGGAGTTCTTTTTTTTCTGTGTCGAGAACAGGCGATTGGCCGAAACGGGCTTTTTCGTAAAAAGCCGTTATTCTGTGAATGAGGTTTAATTTTTCTTCCGGCAGGGCAGGGAGCCGATTCAGGAATTCCCGGTGGCTCCAGTGGGGTTGTTTTTTTATTCCGGTTTTTTGCAAGCGTTTGAGCATTTCCTCATACAACCACACTGGGAAAAGGGGTTGTGAGGAACCGAACCAGGTCCGACCGGTGGATCGGTTGCGGGCCAGCAACCCCCCTGCGATCAGGACGCACAGGAAAATCAGAGCGTTCCTATTCGATTTAAAAAACGCCTCAAGGTCATTGCCATTTAAGCTCCTAAAATCGCTCAATTTTCCCAGCGCGTCCTGCCCCTGTGTTTTCAGCCGGTCGAGCATTTCCACCTGGTCATTCATGGAATAACGCACGATATAGCGTTGCCAGTTGAACTGAATCAGGTCCAGGGCGCGTGTGATTGAGTTATCAAATCTATTTTCAACAGCCGCCGGATCGGCAGGCGTGGGATCGTAAACCGTCCAGCCCGCTTCCGGCAGGTAGGCCTCGACCCAGGAATGGGCGTGATGTTGCCGAACGACCATATATTCTCCCAGTTCATTCCACTCCGCACCGACAAAGCCGTTCACCAGCCGCGCAGGAATGCCAGCCAGGCGTAAGAGAACCACCATCGCCGAAGCAAAATATTCGCAATGGCCTTCTTTTCTTTGAAAAAGAAACGTGTCCAATCCACTGGAGCCGGGGGAATCACCGAGATCCAGCGTGTACCCGAAATGGGTGCGCAGGTGATTGAGAATATTTTCAGCCGTTGTTTTTTCCGAAGCGGAGTTTTCGGTCAGCGTGTCGGCCAGATGCAGGACGTTGGCACTCAGCGGCGGCAGTTGCAGGAATTTTTTGTGCAATCGTTTGGAATCCGCATTGAAAATTTCCCGGTGCTGGCTTTTTTGAGGCGCCTGAAGGTCCGAAATCAACGTCACGGTTTTCGGGCCAGGGGTTCGATCCAGGGTGCGCATGGCAAAATTCAGGTCCATTTGCAGCCGCCAGAAATTCCCGTCGACAAATAGCGGAATTCCCTGGGTGAAGATGACGCTGGACTCCATGGCGTCCACAAAGATGGTTTGTTTGACGATCTTGGAATTGGCATCGAACGGAAACAGCTGGGTTCCGAATCCGGGCCGGTTGGATAATTTCCATTTGGACTTTACCGTGGAGGTCCAATACGCGCCGTCAAAGTGATCGAGGACGACGCCGCGCCAGAAGACAGGCATTTGCGGACGGTAAGGGGTTTCGTTTTGAGTGTACTCCACTCGCATCACCACCCCGGAGTTTTGTTGGATCCTGCCGATATCGCCGATGCGGACGTTCTCGGAAAACCCGCTCATGGGCAGTGAGGGCCCGGAAGGGAAAAATCCGGACCCGAGTCTTGGAAATCCCATGAAGGCCAGTGTGGTCACCACCAGACCGAGAAGCAACAATCCTGCCGACAAGCCGAACAGCCCGCCGGAGGGAGAATCCATATCGCCGCCCATCTGTTTGAATATTTCAGGCGGGCTGTGGCTTCCCACGCGGTCTGCCATCATGTTGTAGAAAATCAGCCCCCAGCAAAGGGCGAGAAAAAACGCGAAGAAAATAAAAGCGAAAGTTAAATCCTGGATGTAAACCGCGCCGATCAACAGGCAGACGATGGACAGCAGGTAGCCGAAAAGATAGTCGTTGAGTTCGGATTTAAATATCAGGCGAGAGAACAGGAGAAACACGAGGACCCAGACGAGCAGGGGCACGAGAGGCAGATCCAGACCAAAATGCAACAGGGGCAGGGCCAGAAGACCGCCGCTGGAAAACACGATTTTGACCGGAGCCTTGAGCGGAATGACCTTTTTAACTTCGAGAATAAAGCACAAAAGCAACGCCGAACCCAGAACGAAGCCGATGTCAGGCGAAAACACCTGGCTGGAGGTCAGGCAATACAGGGCCAAACCCGTAAGCAAATAATTAAAAATTAAAAAACCGGGGCGCAGTTTCATCTCGATTCAACCCGTTTGACAATCCCTTGTCTATTTCCTAGAATAAAACCTCTGTTTTCCAAACCCTAAAGGCCTGATTCGCTCTCGCGCAATGGAGTTGATATTGTCCACCTCCTGCAAGCACTGATAGAGAGTCTTTTCTTTCAAATGATATATAGGTTAATTCCAAGTGAAATAGTATCATACGGGATTTTGCCAGCCACGGGGATTGGGAGTTTTAATTACTAACCACAGATTTTTTCGGGGGATCGATGAATAAAGTTCTTCAGGGGATAGCAGGGGCATTGTTAGGAGTTTTGATGATGGGCGCCCAGGCTCAGGCGGCAGAGGTGGCGGTGATTGAGACCACAATGGGCACCATCGAATTCACCTTTTTTGAGGATAAAGCGCCGGGACATGTCAAAAACTTCAAGGATCTCGCTAATAAAGGCTTTTACGATGGCACGACGTTTCACCGGGTCATCCCCGGTTTCATGATTCAGGGCGGCGACCCCAACTCGAAAAGTGAGAACCGTGCCACGCATGGGACAGGTGGGCCAGGCTACACCATCAAGGCGGAGTTTAATGACATTCCTCATAAGCGTGGCATCGTTTCGACGGCCCGGTCGACGCATCCGGACAGCGCCGGCTCGCAGTTTTTTATCATGGTGAAAGATAATTCCGGCCTGGATGGGCAGTACACGGTTTTTGGAAAGGTGACCAAGGGCATGGATGTGGTGGACAAGATCGTCAACGCTCCCAGAGACCCAAGAGACAACCCGATCAAACGCATTGAAATGAAAAAAGTCAGCATTGAGAAGAGATAGAATCGCGACCGCCCTTCCAGGCGGTCTAACTTAAAAAATTGCATGGAGGCATTGACGTTATGTCAGAGACACAAGGCGAAGTTGCTGTGATCGAGACCACCCTGGGAACGATCGAGCTTGGTTTTTTTGAAGAAGAAGCGCCGGGGCATGTCAAAAATTTTAAGGACTTGGCGAATAAGGGCTTTTACAATGGCACCACCTTTCACCGGGTCATCCCCGGTTTCATGATTCAGGGCGGTGACCCTAACTCGAAAAGTGAGAACCGCGCCACGCATGGAACCGGTGGACCGGGTTATACGATTGATGCGGAGTTTAACGCCATTCCGCATGAACGGGGCGTTTTATCCATGGCCCGTTCGCAGGACCCCAACAGCGCTGGTTCGCAATTTTTCATCGTCGTCAAGGACGCGAACTTTCTCGATGGACAGTACACGGCTTTTGGAAAAGTCTTGAACGGCATGGACGTGGCGGATAAAATTGTGAGTTCTCCCAGAGACGCCAATGACAATCCCGATGAAAGAATCGAGATGAAAACGATCAGGATTGAAACCCGGTAAATGGGTTTCATTGAGAAAGAAAACAATTTTTTTGGCACCCCCACTTTTTTAGAATAGGTTGGATATGGAAAGCGAATTTAAAATTAATATCTTTGATATCATGCAAACCTCCACTCCAGCAGGCAGAATTGCTGAAGACGGTGCGCCTGCAGGCGACACCATTCGCAATCTCATTCTGGACAATTGGGATCAACATGAAAAAATAACGATCTTTTTTGAAGGCATCGCCGAGATGACCCGGCCCTTTATCGATGAGGCGTTTGCCAAAGTGATGGAAACCCGCACTCTGGATGAGTTCAATGCCAAGCTGCATTTTCCCGATGCCAGCGACCGGATTGTCAAGGCGTTGAATGCGGCAGTCAAACTGCGACTTAAAATCATTAAGGCCGCGCAGGAAAGGGAAGATGAGGCGCGCGGACTTTAGTTCTGCTTTATTGGATGAGGGTGTTATTTCGGAGGGGTTTTAGCAACTTCTTCGATGAACAGTTCTGCAAATGATTCCACGGCCTCTGCACCACTGGCGGTGATGATCCTGTTGTAGGAAGTTACCGGTTCATCAGAAACCGCTACCTTCGCTTTCTCCAGTTCCTTCAAGGCTTTTTTATCCTCGGTCGCGGCGACATCAAAGCTATCGATCAGCCCTGCGTTTGCAAGACAGGGAATCGCCGAGCCGAGGGCCGCCACCACCATTCCGCTGCGATGCCGGTCGGCAATCAAAAGCCGGGTCAATTCGTCTTTCCATAGATAGGATCGGGCGCCATTGCCGCCGATCAGAATCACGCCGTGAAACACCCCTTTGATTTGCCGGGTGCCCCGTCCGCCGGTGACATAGCTGTCGCCGGTGATGCCTTCGATGGAATCCACGATCAGCAAATCGGGAGTCACGCTTTCGGTTTTCATGCCCACCGCGTCTTTCATTTTACCGCTGGCGATATAGACGCCGGCCTCCTCCTGTTTCAGGATTTCCCGAAGAGGGTCCAGTTGCTCCTCGTCATAATAGTCTTTGGGGATGATGAAAAGTACGTTCTTGCCGGTCAATCGAGCCATGCCAGATGTTCTCCTATTACGTTCCTACAGAAACTCTACATTTTAAATAATGGATGGAAGGCAGGTAGTTTAGCACAAAGGGGCGTCAATCCTACCCGTTTTCCCTTCTGTTGAAAGGGCATTGAGGAGAGAGAAGCCTACGGAATTTTTTAATTAATGAATGTGGGTTCGGACTTCCGGAATTGGGAGATGGATAAAGGAGAGATGACTTCTCCAGAAAACGCCGCATTGGTTTTCTCTTTTACCCATTGGTTGCGAGAGAAGGGTGAAAGAGATTGTGCAGGGCCAATTCTTCCTTGGCTTCCTCATAATCGTCAAACCAATAGGCTTCGGGATTGCGGTTGAATACCAGAAATTTTTGGAAGTTTTCCGCTTCTACGGCGCGGATGTATTTAAAGAATATCTGTGTCTCGGTCATGCCAACCACTTCCACTTTCCCCGTTTCATGCGACATAACCAATCGGGCTCTTTTCCCCAGGCCGGAACAATTGATGCGGGCAAACTCGAACAATTGATAGCCGCGTTCCACCGGAACGTAATAAGGCTCATTGCCAAGCGTCGGGCGGCACAGAAAAACATAATACGGCGGCACCCCGATAAATGACAATCTGGCAAACAATTCCGCCAGGACTTTGTGATCGTCATTCACTCCACGGATGATCGGGGTTTGATTGACGATGATGGCTCCGGCTTTCATGAGCAGGTTGAGTCCCTTGATGGCTTCCGCAGTCAGTTCCCGTGGGTGATTGAAATGCGCCATGATGTATATTTTCTTTTCAGCGGTGCTGTAGGTTTCAATCATTTTGAGGAGTGAAGGGTCATTGATGATGCGGAACGGATTGAAGGCGGGAATTTTGGTGCCGATGCGGATGATCTGCACATGCTCGACTTGCCGGAGTTTTTGGATGATCGGTTCCAGCTTGCTGGTCGACATGATCAAGGGGTCGCCCCCTGTCAAAAGGACATTGTTGACTTCCTTGTGTTCCTGAATGTACTTCAGACCTTCGCTGACGTCTTTGGTCACCTCGTCGTTTTCATTCATGAACAACCGCTTGCGAAAGCAAAACCGGCAATAGGCGGCGCAAACTTCATTGACCAGTAAAAGCGCCGTGGAGGTGTATTTGTGTTCCAGTCCCCGGACCTTGGTGTATTTCTCCTCGTTGGAAGCGTCCAGGATTCCCCATTCGTCCAGTTCCTGTGCATCCGGTACGACGATGCGGCGGATGGGATCATTCGGATCGTTCCAATCGATCAGCGACTGATAGTACTCGTTCGAACGGAAGATAAATTTTTCATTGACCTTTTCCAGGGTCACTTTTTCAGCCTCACTCAACTGCGGAATCTGATCCAGCCGGGTGAGGTATTTGGGTTTCCCTCCCTGGGCTTTATACCCAGCGTGGCCATTACCGTTACCGTTCTTTGGTGCTTGGCCGGGGTTTGTGGAAAGACCGTTTTTTTTGGTGTTCGGAGACTTTATATTGAAAGGCATCGTTGACCTCGAATGATCGTCATGAAATTTCACCCCCGTTCAACTAAGGGACGATCTAAAAAACTTTGTTTCCCCATCCCAAATTTGGGACAATCCGTCCCCTTCTTGTTCATCGAAACAAGAAATATTACATTGCGGATATTGGGGAGTTGCGTGAATGTTGTAGATAAGGAAACCCCGGTTTCTTGCCAAATTTCCGGTGTTGCCCATTCCCAGATCGGTTGTTCCCAAAGACCGTAGCCTATAAAAAAATTCAAACTGCAATTTGAACCTTTTTAATACCCGGCTCGGGGTTTAATTAGAACCATTACAAATGTTTGGTGTTTTGGTGTCGAATTGACTATACGTGATATGGGGTGCGGGAGCAAGAAAAAAGGGTTTTGATTGCATCAGACTTTTGACCCGTTCTATTGGGAAAATTTTCATATAACTAGTTGATTTATAACGATAAAAATCTTTCAGAATGTTTGGGTCAGCCGTCACGGGTCGTGTCCAGTTGACCGGGGCTGGGTGTCGGCTTTGTGAAAATCACACCAGGAAATTTTTATTGACAGGTTTTAAGGATTTAATATAATGCGTTGCTCCTTTTTTCATAAGGATTATTAGTGAAGGGATGTTTTTCATTCCTTTGAGAAACATTCAATCTAGGTGTGCGCTTAGATTCAGAAAATCTCCCAAAACTGGAATTTGGCAAAAAATTAAAAGTTAAGGGAATTTTTTTACATAGCCTGAGGTTAAGGACTTTTTTCCACAAAACTTTATAAGGAAGGAGAGTTTTACATGAAAAAGATCGTGGTACTTTCAATTTTGGCAGTTTTCAGCTTGTTCGTCGTTAGCGCTGCATATGCAGGAGGCGCCTGCCCTCAGCCGAGAAAAACCAAAGCGGCTCCCGGCGGCACAGCTAAAATGGATAAAACCGCCGGCGCGAACGCTGATAATGGCAAAAAAATCTATGACAAAACTGCCAAGCCAATGGCCTGTAAAATGTGCCACGGCGACAAAGGTGACGGCGCTGGCAAACTGGGTGCGGCTTTGAAACCCAAACCCCGTGACTTCACCTGTGCCGCAACCATGAAAAAAATCTCTGCTGGCCAAATGTTCTGGATCATTAAAAACGGCTCTGCCGGAACCGGCATGGTGGCTCATGGCAAAACTTTGAAAGACAATGAAATCTGGGATGTTGTGAAGTTCATTCGTGACGAGTATGTAAAATAACTTCTTTCCAAGTTAAATTGAATCGGGGCAAGCCGCATTTGCGGTTTGCCCCTTTTTTATTGGAGGTTTGAGCGCCGGGGATCGTGTTATAATTCCTACCATTGCTTTACCTAATCGCGTGAGTCGATTCATTGCCAACCCAATGCACTAAAAGGTATTTATCTCTCCCCGCTTTGCCATTGCCCCTGGTTTTGTCCTTTCTGGTTTTTTTGCTGATACCGTTTTATCAAGCCAAAGCGGCTTCACTTGGAAGCGTGGATAACCCAATCCGGATGATGTTCGTGCCTTCCGGTGACAGTCAGGTCATTCTGGAAAAGGGGCAGAAAATCGCCCGCATGCTGGAGCCGGTCACTGGTTTGCATTTTAAGACTTCCGTTGCCACCAGTTACGCCGCGGTGATCGAGGCGATGGGAGCGGGAAAGGTGGACATTGGCTGGCTGGCGACACTCAGTTACGTGTTGGCAAAAGAAAAATACGATGTGGACTTGCTATTAATCGTGGTCCGCTTTGGAAGCCCATTTTACCGGGGCCAGATCATGGTCCGGGCGGACAGCGGCATTAACACCCTGGCGGATCTCAAGGGAAAGACGATGGCTTTTGTCGATCCGGCTTCCACATCCGGCCACTTGTATCCCAAGGCATTATTGAAAGAGCAGGGACATAATCCTGAGACCTTTTTTTCAAAAACCGTATTCGCCGGATCGCACAACGCGGTGGTGTTGTCCCTGCTGAAAGGAGAGGTGGACGCAGGGGCGGCGTATGATGGAATTCGTGCGGCAGTGGCCAAAAGCTTCCCGGAAGTTTTCAACAAAGTAAAGGTGATCGCTTACACTCCGGAAATCCCCAATGATACGGTGTCTGCCCGCAAGGGCCTGCCTCTGGAGATCAAAAATAAAATCCGGGAAGGGTTAAAATACATTGCAAAAACACCGGAAGGGAAAAAGGCCTTGAAACAGGTTTATGGGATCAGCGGTCTGGTGGATCTGGACGCTTTTTTTGATCCGGTTCGCGACGCCAGCCGCGTTCTCGGTTTGAATCTGGAAACGCTTAGCCGTTAAAAGACGGGGCCAGTTATCCGGGGGGCATATGCTTCGAGTCGAACAGCTTTCAAAAACCTATGCGGATGGAACAAAGGCGCTGAAGGAGGTTTCTTTTTCAGTCGGGAGCGGAGAGTTTGTCATGATCCTGGGGAAAAGCGGATCCGGGAAATCCACGCTTCTCCGTTCTATCAACCGTTTGGTGGAGCCGACAAGTGGAAACGTATTTCTTAATGACCAGGAGATCACCAGCGCCAACCCCAGACAATTGAGACGCATCCGCCGTAAAATCGGCATGATCTTTCAGCAATACAACCTGGTGCCTAGATCGTCCGTCGTGACCAATGTTCTCGCCGGGCGGTTGGGTTATATTTCTCCCTGGGCCGGGTGGATCGATTATTTCCCTAAAGACGCTGTTCGTCTTGCGCAAAACAATTTGCATGAAATGGAACTCGGTGACAAACTCAATCAGCGGGCCGGCGTTTTGAGCGGCGGCCAGCAACAACGGGTGGGCATTGCCAGGGCTTTGATGCAGGAACCCGAATTGATTCTGGCGGATGAACCGGTCTCCAGCCTCGACCCGTCCACCGCGAGAACCATCCTGGATATTCTGCAAAAAATCAACCGGGACCGGGGCGTGACCATCCTCTGCAACCTGCATTTGCCTGAACTGGCGAAAGAGTATGGCAGCCGTGTTTTGGTCTTAAAAGCCGGTGAGCTTATTTTCGACGATCTGCCGGAGCGTTTGGACTTCGGCAATACCCGCGATATTTATGAAACCGTTTAACCTTCTGGCCTTGTTTAAGAAAATATGAGCCTGCAACCCGATAACCCCAGGCTGCTGCGTTCCTTTGGATTGTTAATGGGGGGAATGCTTTGCCTTTTTACCCTGGTCTTTGTTTATAAAGAGTGGTTCACCGCGGCAGGGGTCCTGGGTTTTCTGTCGTCGTGTTTTATTTTGTTTGCCTTGCTGGCTCCCGGTAAGCTTGACAGAGTCCACGCGGGCTGGATGAAGTTCGGCGCCGTCATTGGCGCGTTCAACGCGAAAATAATTCTGAGTTTTTTCTTCCTGGTATTTTTCTCCATCTTCCACATGTTTCTAATTCTTTTTAGAAAAGATTTTCTGAAAAGAAAATTTGAACCCGCTAAAGACAGTTATTGGGAAAACCGGGAAGCCCAGGAAATCAGCTTGGAAAGATACAAGAATCAGTATTGAGCCTTGTCACTCGATTTTTTTAGACATTTTTCTTTTGATTGAAAATTGCTATATGTATACCCGGAGTTCTCATAGCCGGGTGTTTAAGAAAACTCATTAGTGTTAAAGAAGCCGACCGGCAATCAGGTCTTACAGGTTTAACGCGGGGTGGATCGTTATGGAAAAAATTCACAAAGAAATTCTCGGCCTGATGGGCAAAATCGACATCGACTGCTGGGATGAAAGCGATTTAATCATTGTGGAGCTGAAAGGCCAGCTGGATGTCTACAATTCCGGGGATGTGGATAAATTAATCGGGGCGTACATTCATCGCGGCTTCAATAAATTTGTTTTGAATCTGGAGCAGGTGACTTATCTGGACAGTTCCACGATCAGTGTCTTTATCCATTGCTATCAAAAGCTGGAAAAAACCAACGGCAAATTTTTGCTCGCAGGCTTGCAGGGCGCTCCCAAAGAAGTGTTCGACATGGCCAAACTGCACGATGTTTTTGAACTTTTTCCAGATATCGCCTCCGCCCTCCAAAGCCAAACCTCCTGACGGCACCTGCACCCATTTTATAGAAATGTTCGAATTGCCAGGAAAAAGCCTCATTGTCATTGAAAAACCACCATTTCCTTCCTTGATGGTTAGCCAAATAGTGGGAAAACCCTGAAAAAATCGGGTTTTCGCATGCGTTGGCGGCATAATTTATGTTTTTCATGGGTAAAGAGTTGTGTTAGCTTAAAAGTAGCTTCCTCAATTAAGGCAGCAAGGTCGATCCTGTCTTGGAGCCCAACATGGGTAAGAAAAGAACGTTATTTCTTCTGCTGGCATGTACTCTACAGGTGCTTGTTTTTGCAAGTGTCTTAAAGGCCCAGTCCGTCAAAAAACCCGGTTCCGCAGCCGATCCCAAGGCTCCCGTCATTCCCAAGGAACCCGGTTGGAAAGATCCATCCTATCGAGGCTGGGAGGTTATGAACGTTCCCGGTCTCATTTCCACCTATTACGATCTGGATAGCGACAGCCAGCTGGACTACATGGTCATCCGCAAAATTCTGCGTAAAGCCTCTTCTGAGGAAACGACTGTAGAACAAGCCATTGCCATTGCCAAACATGATGAAATGAGCGTATACTTTTCACATCCCGTAATTTATTTTACCCATAGGCATCCGTTGTTTTATTGTATCGGAGTCGATTACAGACGCAACTGCCGGGATATATGGGTCGATGTCGCTGAGGATGGTTTGAATGGCAATGAAGAGTTATACACCCTGTCCACCCCTGGTCTTGGGGTCCGGTAAACGGTCTTTGGTTTTCTGGGTTGTTCTTTTTCTGTTTGTGGGTGTTTCCCAAAATCAGAATCCGGTTTTTGCGCATTCAAAAGACCGCTCCCCTGAACCTGAGAAAGTGTACCCTCCTGCGCAACACGACCCTTCTCACTCAACATCGCAACATTCTGAAAAATCAGGCCACGAAGCCAGCACCCGGGGCGAAACCGTCTACAAGCACATGTGCGTTTTCTGCCACGGTGAAGATGGCAATGGCGGCGGCAAAGCCATGGCGTATCTATATCCCTGGCCGCGGGACTTTAGAAAAGGGGTTTTCAAACATCGCTCCACGCCTCCCGGTTCCCTGCCTCTGGACTCCGATATTTATCAAACCATTGTCCGGGGAGTTCCAGGCACCTCGATGCCGGCCTGGGGCAACGCCTTGACTGAAGAAGAAACCCAGTCAGTGGTCCAATACATCAAACAATTTTCCCCGCGCTTTAAGCAGGAAAAACCCGCGCCACCGGTTGTTGTCAAAGAGATTCCCCCGTCTACGCCAGAATCAATAAATAACGGAAAAAATCTGTATGAGAAAATGCGTTGCGCCCGCTGCCACGGAACGGATTTAAAAGGCGACGGGTCTCTCGCGGATGACCTTTACGATATCTGGGACCACCGGGTGTTTATTTACGATCTGACCAATCCGAATACGTTCAAATTCGGATTCGAAAAAAAGGACATCTATTTAACGCTGACCACAGGTTTGGACGGTACGCCCATGAAGGCTTACAATGACCTTGCAGATCAGGAACGCTGGAGCCTAGCGGCCTATATCACCTCCAAAATCCAAAAAAAGCTTCTGCAGGATGCGGAATATGAAACGGACCTTGCGGCACAGCTCATTGACGCGGAGGTGGATTTGGACCCCGGCAATCCCATTTGGGATTCTGTCCCCGTCCGTGAAGTGCACATGATTCCCTTGAGCGCCCGCACCAACCCCGTCAACCGCATCAAATTCCAATCCGTGATCAATGACGAGGGCGTCGCCTTCCGCCTGGAATGGGACGATGAGGAGCCGGATAAGTCTTCCAGCCGGCACCAGGATTTTAAAGATGCCGTGGCCATGGAATTTGCGTTAGGCGATGTCGTGTTGCACGAACATGGGCACAACGAACCGTTTTTTGGCATGGGGAACCGCGGCAAGGTCGTCAACATCTGGCAATGGCGTGCGGATTGGCAGACCGAAATAGAGACCAAGGAAAAATTGGAATACGCAACAAAAGGCCTGGACATGGACACCATGATCTTTGGCGGAGAAGTCAACCCGGTGGATTCTTTGAATCCGTTCCGCGATGTTCCGGTGGAGGAATTGAACGCCGAGGGGTTTGGAACCTTGACACCTCAGCCCCAAACCAAGCAAAATGTCCTGGGGAAAGGCATCTGGAAAGACGGGAAATGGCAGGTTGTTTTTTACAGGACCTTGGAATCTTTGAACAAATGGGATATAAAGTTTCAAAGCGAACAACCTGTGCTGGTCTCTTTTGCTATCTGGGACGGTGCGCATCAGGATCGGAATGGCCGTAAAGTCGTTTCCATGTGGCAGCGGCTGCGTTTCCCGAAATAAATTTTTGCGAAAAATGAAAACGATTTTATTATTTGATTAATATTTTGATTTTCCTCCTTTTCAAACTCAGGAGGGAAGCTGACTTTTACAACGAATCAGGAGGTGGGTCTCATGTCTGAAGACAAGAGAGACAATGAAGAAGAACTCGAACAGGATGACGCTGCAAATAATGCGGACCCCGAAGAACTGACGAAAAACAATGGGGATGAAACCGCTTTGATCGAGTCCGAAGAAGACGAGGTCGATGAGTTCGAAGAAGACGACGATGAAATTGATGAAGATGAAGCGGAAGGGACGGAGCTTGAGAAAGTCCAGGAAGTAGGCGCTTCCATGGTCATCGGCCAGGGGGATTTATCCATGCGTCTGGCCAACCGCGGCGCCGACGACCCAGGCGACAACACCCTGTGCGAACCGCAATTCATCTGCAAATATGGAGATTACCTTTTTATTTCCGACCGGGGCAATCACCGTGTATTGGTCTGGGAACAACCGCTTGAAGAAGATGGAGAACCCGCGGGCCTCGTTCTCGGTCAGGAAGATTTTGCCGATTGTCTGGAAAACCGGGGCATGACCACGACGTTGGATGAAATGACGTCCGGCCTTGGCGATGAAAGTCTGGACGGATTCACTATCAGCAAATGTGAAGAAGACACGATGTCTCAGCCTGCCGGAGTCGATGTGATCGACGGAAAACTATATGTGGCGGACAGCGGCAATCACCGGGCCGTGCGTTATGCCGGATTGCCCACGGAAGATGGTGAAATACCCGTCCTCGTCATGGGACAGGACAATCTTGACGGCAACGAGGCCAACCGGCGCGGATTGGTGGGGTCGGGTTCCTTGTTTTTCCCGGCGGGGATTCACTCTGGAGACGATCAGCATGTGTTCATCGCTGATAAGGACAATCACCGGGTTTTGATTTGGAACAAGATTCCGTTCAACAATGGCTGGAACGCGGATGTCTGTCTGGGGCAGGCGGGAATGGACGAAAGAGAGCCCAATCGCGGCGAGTTCGACAATGTGGGACCCGATACGCTCAGCTTCCCCACCGGGGTGTTTTTCGATGCCGAAAACGAGCGCTTGTTCGTTGTGGATCAGGGCAACCACCGGGTGTTGATCTGGAACAAACTTCCGAGAGAGTCTGGCCGGGGCGCGGATGTCGTCATCGGGCAGAAGGATTTTTTCGGCAGGATGCCAAATGCCGGGCTGGGAAGCAGGAGACCCAGTAATATGGGATTTAATTTTCCAACAGATGTGGTCGTGGGCCGGACCGGGCTTTTCGTTTCCGACACGGAAAACCACCGCGTTCTTTACTGGAAAGAAGTTCCTACGGAAAATGGCCAGCCGGCGGATCTGGTACTGGGCCAGAAAACGTTCAACGATAATAGGATCAACAGCGGCATCGAGGTCACCGGTTCCACTTTCAACGATCCGTACGGGCTTTTCCTGGAAGAACCAGAGGAAGAGGATTTGGACAACGAGGACGCACCGGAAGAAGCGAGAGATGAAGAAGAAAAACCCGTATTCAAACTCTACGTTGCCGACCGGGGCAATTCCCGTGTTGTGATTTGGGACGAACTTCCCGTAGTTCAAGAGGAAGAAGAGGAAGAAGAGTTGGACAATGAATTGGATCAGGATGATCCCAATGCCTTGATAGGAGAAGGCGAAGACGATGACTTCTGGGCGGAGGAGGAAGAGGAGGAAGAACCACCGAAAGAAGTTCCCTCCGTCTGAACCCGGAGAATTCCGGATGATTTAAAATTGACAATGGCCTGCGCCCTTTCGGGCGTGGGCCATTTTTTCTGTTAATAAAATTCCATCATGCCAAAAATTGTGTTGATACAAGGTAGTTTATCGCCGGAATCCAAAACCGCGCTCGTGATTGCGGAAACGGGAAAAGTACTGGCGTCTAAGGGGATCGACTTTGAGACGCTGGATCTTCGCTCATTGGACATGCAGTTCTGCGACGGGCGCAGTCTTAAAGATTACAATGAAGACATGCAGAAAGCCCATCGTATTCTCGATTCGGCGGATGGGTTTATTTTTGGCATGCCGGTATACTGCTGGTCTTTTTCCGGCGCGTTAAAAAATTTCATCGACATCACCGCCGGGGCTTTGGAGAAAAAAGTAGCGGGGATTTTATGCAACGCCGGCGGCTCGCATTCCTTCATGGCCTCGTCCGACCTGGTGCGGGTTTTATTTTACGAGTCCGGTGTGATGACCGTCCACCCCATTGTGTACACCAACGCCGGAGATTTTGAAGACGGACGGTTGGCTGGCGAAAAAGCCCTTTCCAAAATCGTTGTTATGGTCGATGCGCTGATACAGCGGCTGCCGGAATGATTAGATCTGGGCACAATTTCCTTTACTTACCCACCGCCATTGATTTCCTTAACTTTTTTATGGATCAATCAAATCTCCTCGGCAAAATCCCGTTGACTTCAATTACCTCGGAGTATATTTTTAAGGGCATACGATCCACTGATAAAAGCCAATTTCAGGAGGTTTTAAATCCATGAAACTCCTTACCTTTTTCTTCATTGCACTGCAATCTTTCGTCATGGGTTCCTGGCTTTCGAGTGTGGCAGAGGCGGGCCAAACCCCCTGCACCGAGTTGCTTCACCCTTTGCACAATCAGGTCAGTCAAGTTAAGGATCAGGGGGGAGTGTGGTCGTTGTTTGAAAGAAAAAGGGGATTGCAAAACCATTCCGCGTTTGGATTACGGCTCGACTCTAAAATCATTGGCCTCATGTTCACCCTGGATTATCTGTGTGCCACCCAGGAGGGCATTCCTTACAACGATGTTGCCCACTACGTCGTTTCCCAGCTCAAAGAAAAAGGCAAGGAAGATTTTACCAAGGAACATATAGCCAACGGCCATAGCCAGAAAGAGGTGGACAAGTTGATTGAGTTCGCAAAATTTTCTGAGAGCAACTTGAGTCGAAAATTGGATTTCAATCAAATCAAAAAAACGGTGGAACAGGTCGAACTCCATATCGAGCGCTATGGACGTTTGTACCATAGTAAAAACACGGCTTCGGCGGTCGATGAAGCCAAAGCCCTTATCGAGGATATCGACCGGCTCCGGGTGAACGACCCTTATCTCAAACAAGCCGATGATGAACACGCCCAAACCCCTCATATCTTTGTTCTCTCGAACAGAGGCGATACGATGTGACCCAGTAGATACGAGGAGGACGTTTTATCCTCAACGGTATCCACATCAAACCTTGATTGCCCCCTGCCCGGACCCTACTTTTGCAAGGCAGGCCACTCCCGGATAAAACAATTCTCAAGAAAAAATAAAAAGCGGTTGACAGTATCTATTTACGTGCATATACTCCTATTATGAATTCTGGCAAAACAATCCATCGGAAAAAACGCAGCCAAATCGTGCAAAACTGCACCTGTTTTAATTTAAGGAAAGCCAGCCGGGCGGTGACGCAACTGTTTGACGAAGCGTTGAAGCCCAGTGGCTTGTACGCCACTCAATTCACTTTGCTGGCCGCGATTTCTTCCCAGGAACCCGTGACGATCACCAAATTATCGCAGGCCCTGGTCATGGACCGCACGACCTTGACCCGGAACTTGAATCCTCTGCAAAAGGAAGGCTGGGTTGAAGTGGTGCCCGGTGAGGATAAAAGAACAAAAACCCTGTCCTTAACCCGTTCCGGAACAAAAGTTTTAAAGGTCGCCATGACTCATTGGAATCAGGTGCAAAGTCAGGTTGTGAAGACTCTCGGCACCGGCAATTGGGAGGAATTGTTGAATATTCTCTCGCTCACGATAAAAAAACTAAATCCGTATTAGTTTTTTTTAAAATATTAATAAGTGTATATACACTAAATTGAAAGGAAAATAAAATGACAATTGTGAAAAACAAAACCGCGAGAGTGCCTGCCTTGCGAAATATTCCTGTATCCATGAACGTCGATGAATTACGTCAGCTGTGTCTGGACTGCGGTGCAGACGATGTTGGCTTTGTCGCCATTGACAGGCCGGAACTCGATGGTGATCGCGAAGACATAAAATTAGCTTTTCCCCGCACCCGCACTCTGATCGGGTTCGTTGCCCGCATGACTCCTGACAATATACGGACTCCGTTGCGGTCTATTGCCAATGTAGAATTTCACCACACGGGGGATCAGGTGGAACACATAGCGCGGGCTGTTTTAAAATCCCTGGCGGATAAGGGTGTGCGCGGTGTGTATCCCTCCATGGGATTTCCAATGGAAATGGACCGCTATCCAGGAAAAATCTGGGTTGTCTCGCACAAACGGGTAGCCGAGGCTGCTGGGCTCGGTAAAATGGGAATTCACCGCAATATCATCCACCCCAAATTCGGTAATTTTGTTCTTCTGGGTACCCTCTTTATTGACGCCGAAGTCACCGAGCAATCTCAGCCCATTGATTACAATCCATGTTTACAATGCAAACTATGTGTCGCGGCCTGTCCGGTGGGTGCCGTCGGCATGGATGGCAATTTCGATTTTGGCGCTTGCATGAACCATAATTACAGAGAATTCATGGGCGGATTCCAGAATTATGTGGAAACGGTTGCTGACGCAAAAAATGGCATGGCCTTGCGTGGTGAGGTAACTGATTCAGAGCATAGCTCTTGGTGGCAATCTTTATCATTTGGCGCCAATTACAAAGCGGCGTATTGTCTCTCTGTCTGTCCGGCAGGGGAGGATGTGATCGGACCCTATCTTGAAGATAAGGGAACCTTCACACGCAACATCTTAAAACCCCTGGCCGATAAAACTGAAAACATTTATGTGCTCAAAAATTCGGATGCAGAAGCCCATGCGACAAAGCGCTTTCCCAACAAATCCGTCCGCCACGTGGCCAGCGCAATTCGCCCCACATCCGTGGAGAAGTTCTTGAGTTATTCCCCGCTTCTTTTCAACAGGCACCAGGCAGATGGAATGGATGCGGTCTATCATTTCCGGTTTTCAGGTGCGGAAGTGAGAGAGGCCACCATCACGATTCAGAATGAAACCCTCAAGGTTGAAGACGGGCTTCTTGGCAAAGCCGATCTGACAGTCGGCGCCGATGCAAAAACGTGGATAGGATTTTTGCGTCAGGAAAAGAATCTTGTCTGGGCCTTGCTAACCCGAAAACTCCGCTTAAAGGGCGACCCTCGCTTGTTGGTGAAATTCGGGAAATGTTTCCCTAATTAAAATTTAGCTTTTCTGAAATTCAACCCTAATTCTAAGAGGTGCGCAGGTTTTTTAGGGGTGTGTGGGATTCCTTCTTGACTAGACCGACTAGTTGGTCTAGTCTGGTGCGTATGAATATCACCAAGACTCAGGAAAAGTTGTTGCAGGCCTCAATGGACTTGATGCTGTCCAAGGGGTATCCCGCGACCACGGTGGATGAAATCTGCGAAAAAGCCGGGGTGAGCAAGGGCAGTTTTTATCACGCGTTTGCCTCCAAGGAGGAACTGGGCCTCGTCCTTTTGGAATGGTATCACCAGGGGGGGAGGGAAAAAATTTTTGACGGACCGTTCAATAAACTCAAGGACCCCCGGCAGAAAATGCTGGCTTTCGTGGATCATGTCGACAAGTCGTCTAAAGAGCTTTGGGGCGGCGGCTGCCTTCTGGCGAATCTGGGCTTGGAATTGGCGGAAACCAATCCCAAAATCCGCACCCGGATTGCCAAATTGTTCAAGAAACTCGAAGGCCGTCTGGAAACAATCTTCGAGCCAGCGGCCAGCGGAAACGGCAATGAAAATCAGACCACCGCAAAAGACCTGGCGCAACAGTTTTTGGTGATGCTCGAAGGTTCGATCGTTTTGGCAAGGGTCCATAAGGATTGGAAAATCGTGTCCCGAGGATTCCAGAATTTTAAAAATCACCTTGAAGCGCTTTCGGGCTGATTTTTTTTTACGGCTTGATTAGACTGACTGGTCGGTTTAATCGAGTGAATTTCAATTATTTAGCGGATGTTTTGCATTGATAACCTTTAGGCAAGGAGGATAAAAATGTCCAATCAAACGAGCGCCCTTGATGAAAACAAACTGCACGAATTTATGGGGAAAATGGTCGGCGATCTAGGCGCCGCGACCACCAGCGTGCTGGTGCTGATTGGTCAAAAACTGGGACTGTACCCGGTTCTCGCGGAACACGGACCTCTCACCGCCGAAGAACTGGCAAAACGCACCGGAACGTCGGCAAGATATGTTCTGGAATGGCTTTCGAACCAGGCCGCTTCCGGTTACGTAGAATACGATGCAAAAGCAGGCCAGTTTTATATGACTGCGGAAAAAGCCGCCGTGTTCGCCGATGAGGAGAGTCCGGCTTATCTGGGCGGCGGGTTTTATTCGATCGCCTCGCTGTTCGCCGACGAACCGAAAATCACGGAGGCGTTTCGCAGCGGTGAAGGGGTTTCATGGGGCGCGCACGATTCCTGTTTGTTCTGCGGCGTCGCCAAGTTTTTCAAACCCACCTACAAGATGAACCTGATTCAATCGTGGATTCCGGCTCTCGACGGGGTTCAGGGAAAACTGGAAAAAGGCGGCAAGGTGGCGGATGTCGGTTGCGGTTATGGCCATTCCACTTTGCTCATGGCGGAAACCTTTCCGGACAGCCACTTTTATGGATTCGACTTTCACCTGCCTTCCATCGAACAAGCGAAACAGCTGGCCAAGGAAAAAGGTCTGACCAACGTGACCTTTGCCACGGCGAAGGCCAAGGAGTTTCCCGGTGAATCGTATGATCTGGTCACTTTCTTCGACTGTCTGCACGATATGGGCGATCCCGCAGGCGCGGCCAAACACGTGCACGGCAAACTGCATAAGGATGGGACCTGGATGATCGTGGAACCGATGGCCAACGATTCACTGGAAGAGAATCTCAATCCGGTGAGCCAGGTTTACTATTCATTTTCCACGACGGTTTGCACGCCGTCCTCATTGAGTCAGGAAGTGGGGCTGGCGCTGGGCGCGCAGGCAGGAGAAAAGCGGTTGCGCGAAGTGGTGACCTCCGGTGGGTTCACACAATTCCGGCGGGCCGCGGAAACGCCATTCAACATGATTCTGGAAGCCCGGCGTTAGTTCCGGCATTAAGGTTTGCTAATAATGGCCGTTTGGGCAGAGAGTCCGAGCGGCCATTATTTTATTTGTTCCTTGAATACAGTTTTTTTCAAGAATATATTTCAGGAAGATTTAAAGCCCAAGCTCCGGCCCTCTACTTCACTTCTTTGCAGTACGCGTCTTTTAAGGTGTGTTCCTCTTCTGCTTCGCCGGGATAATCTTTCTTGCCCTTCTGGCTTCTGGCGTCGTCTCTGTGGATCTCGCAGGATTTTAAGTCAGGATATTCCACAAAATTCTGAATATGAAGTTCCTCTCCCGCCGCTGATAGCCACACCAGAATCAAAAGGTATTTCATTTGTTCCGCTCCAGATTGTTCCCGTTAAAGTCGAGGTTTAAAAGGCTAAGAATTTTGAATTAATTTAAAGTTAGCGCAAAATTTTAGGTTAATTCCCTATTAATTTCTACCCCACATGAGTAAAGAAAAGTGAGAGGTAGGTCACAAAATCTATAAGCCTTTGTTATAAAAGATGTTTCAAAATACAAACTGGCGACGGCACAAGAGGAGCGACTGCATGTTCCAATAAAAAACACACTTAAAACACTTTTAACTTGTAAAACTGTTTTTAATGTTCTAATCTTGGTCAACTCATTGGGATCTGGGTGCAAACTCTTTCAATTTCCCTTTAGAATTCTTTCTGTGAGGGGGCTAGGGCATTGAGTTCCGGGTTCCTCAGGGGAAGCACTCGTTTATTCAAAAATTCGCTTTTGGAGCCTCGACATGAAAACACTTTTGAAACAAATCGGGATATTAATGTTCACCTTCGGTTTTATTGGATGTGCCACCGCTTCCGGCCCCGCAGGTACAGGTACTGGGGAAAATAAGCTCACCGATGCCAATATCGCCGCGATCGTGGTGGGGGCGAACCAGATCGATATCTCCGCCGCTAAAATAGCGTTGCAAAAATCCAGTAATTCCAGAGTGAGAGAATTTGCCCAGCGCATGGCCACGGACCATCAATCTGTCCTGGATTCCGCCGTCCAACTTGTGACCCGGTTGGGTGTGACTCCTAAGAACAATGATCTGGTTCACGCATTATCGAAACAGTCTGCGGAGCACGAAACGAAGCTCAAAACTTTATCCGGCAGGGCCTTTGACAAAGCGTACATCGACCATGAGGTGGTTTATCATGAAGCGGTGATCGAGGTGGTGAAAAACCAGCTCATTCCGGGCGCCCAAAACCAGGAGCTTAAAGACACACTCATCTCTGTTTTGCCGGCGTTTGAAGCACATCTGGCTCACAGTAAGATGGTTCAGGCCAAAGTCTAGAGATGATTTTAATTTCGTGGCCAGCCGGTAGAGCGCGCAAGTTTTCAAATTTCGTGTTGTTGCTTTGCACTTTTTTGCTGGGAGCTTGCGCGACCCCTCCGGATTTGGCGGAAAATATTGAACGGCAACCCCAGGTTCATGAGATAGAAATAAAAAAATTCCGTTTTAACCCGGCAACCCTATATATTCAACGGGGGGATGTGGTGCGGTGGGTCAACAAGGACATTGTTCCGCACCGCCTGGCGGATTCGGTCCAAAGCAAATGGCAATCCCAAGACATGGTGCCGCAGGATTCGTTCAGCCAGCCCATAATGATGTCCACCCTCTATGTGTGTGTTTTGCATCCAGGCATGCAGGCTAATATTGTGGTGCGAGAAAACTAGGAGGGGATTCGGGGAGAAGGTCAGTAAGAGGTAAGACCTTTATTGAAATCTCTTCAGATCTTGGGTGGCTCAAGTTGAGCGTGTGTCAGTCATTTGATTTTGAATTTGCACACCTCGCCACCGCGGACCATACACTCTTCGTGTTCGATTTCCCGGTCGAGCAACGATTCCAGTAACGCGCAATCCAACTGGCAGACCTCTTCATATTCCTGCGCTAAATTGTGGTAGATGCAGTTGTGAGCTTTGAGGACCGGGAGTTGCTCCCCGTCTTGCTTCTCCACTTCCGTTTTATAGCCCAAGGTTTGCATGATCCCGGAAACTTCCTCGATTTTTTCCGGCAGACTCAATCCCTGAAGTTTGGCTTTCATGTTTTGGGCCAGACCCTTGCCAATTTCCCGTAACTTTTCCTCCAGGCCCGGACCTCCCAATTGATCTTTTATGGATTGCAATAGCAATTCCGCGAACCACGAATACTGTTTGGGAAAAAGTTCGATCCCATTTTTGCTTAAGACATACACCTGTCCCGGTCGCCCACCGGTTGTAGTCAGGTCGCCTTTTTCGATATAGCCTCCCTGTTCGAGGGTTAAGGCATGTTGCTGCACTGCGGTGCGGGTGATGCCCAGCTCTTT
>JAJDBE010000073.1 GCA_029261515.1 Nitrospinaceae bacterium
GGCCTTCGGCGGCGCTCCAGATTGCCGCATCCGGGCTTAAAGGAAGGTCTTCAGAAAATTCCAAAACCTCAAGAGCTGCGATGCAGCTGCCATTCTCTAGACAGGTTTCAACTTTTGCCTGGCAGCTTGTCAGCAGGAGAACAAACAGCGCCGCAATGGAAATTTTCCGAAAAAATTCTGCTAAAAGAAAGGTCGGGGGGAAACGCATCATTTGAATCAGGAAACAGGCTCTGAATGGCAATGAAAAGAGGCTACAGTTTGTTCCAACTCTTTTTGGATCGGCGGGGTATAAGGACCAACAATCACCAGATTCATTTTTTCCGGAACAAAAATTTTCCGCGCCACTCGAAGGATATCTTCCTTGCTGATTTTTTCAATCAACGACCATTCCTCATCGACTGAAATCACTGTGGAGAAAAGATGTGAGAATCCATAGCGGACAATCTGTTTGTAAGGATCATCACGCCCCGCATCCAGGTCGTAAAGGTATCTCCGCTTCACATGCATCAGTTCAGCTTCTGTGGGACCCGTCTCCATAAAGTTTTGAATTTCTTCCATCAGGATTCGGGCCACCTCGCACACTTTTTCCGGGCGAACAGCCACATCAAAATCGATCGTGCCGATATCCGACAGGCTGGTGACCCTGCATTCCACGGAATAGACAAGGCCACGGTCCTCCCGTAAGGCTCTTTGCAAACGGGAGCTAAAGCCGTCATCGAAAATCCTGCTGATGAGACAAAGAGGGTAATAATCGAGATCGTTATAAGAAACGGAACGAAAGCAGAGTTGAAGTTGAATCTGACTGTCTGAATCATTCTTGAAAAATACTTCCGGTTTTTTTTGATCTTCAGCCATACTTCCCTTGAAGTGGTCCGCGTTAACAGACGTACCTTGTTTGGTGATTCTTGAAAAATGCTTTTTACACAAATCAAGAAAATATTCGTGGGAGATCGGCCCGGTTCCCACAAGCACCATATTTTCCGGTGTATAGTGCTCCTGAAAATAATCCAAAAGCATCTTCCGGTCTATCGCTTTAATGCTTTTTTCCGTACCAATCGTGGGCATCGCTAAAGGCGTGCCACGATACAGGAGTTCGCAGGCCAGGTTGTCTATGTCAACATTTTCCCCTTTCTCATTGAGCTCTTCCAGATACTCTTCAAGGATAATCTCGCGCTCCAATTCGAGTTGCGAAAAATTGGGCTCGATGAAAAAATCCGTGAATACCTCCAACGCCCGATCCACCTGAGAAATATGAGGACTGAAACCGAAATAGGTGTATTCGCTCAACGTGGAAGCGCGAAGCTCACGTCCGAGAGTTTCAAACTCTCTATTCAATGAAAGCGAGTCAGGATATTTCTGGTTGCCGCGAAACATCATATGCTCCAGAAAATGTGAGATTCCATTATTGCGTTCATTCTCGAAGCGCAATCCTGCGCGAATGAACATGGCAAGCTCCACCACATGCAGGTGCGGCATTTCCACAGTCACCACGGTCAAACCGTTGGACAGGCGATCGGTGAAATTTTTTAATTCAACATCGGTTAGATTCATGACATCATACTCAATTTATTTAGACGGATATGATCCGTTTTTATTAGATACAGCGATCGGGCGCACTTTATTATTGCACAGAGACATTACCTCAATCTATAAAATGATAATGTCTTTATTTTTTCCGAGTGGATTTTTAAAACAACACTTCAGGGTCCGCCAGGCAGAAATTTTTTCAAACCGAAATTAAACATCAAATCATGACATCAAAAAACTGGGCGGAACAAGATATCGAAGAGGCGATAAAATACATCAGCGAGCATGAAGTCGAAGCAAAATCGGCAACGATTCTGGACACCGATCACGGCATCACCATTCTTCTTCCTCAGGGGCTTCCTGCATATGGAGCCCATTTCATCGGCATCTTTATGATGGCGCCTATCCTTTTGTTCATGGCCATCCTGATATTCTTTACCATTCAAATTCTCTGGTCCGGCGCAGGGCTTTCGGGATCATCCGTTTTACTGACTCTGTTATGCCTGCTTCTTTTCTGGGCGCTCACGAAAATATTGCAGCTCATGATGAAAAATCGAGATTTATTTCCGAGGCGCTATTTTGCCACCCTGGGATCTACAGGGGTCACCATGCACTTCAGCCGTTTTCAATTTCCCCTCAATCCTCCCCGCATGGCCATTCGATGGACGGACATAAAGTTGATTGAACGGAGTAAAAGTTTTTTCCTTCCAGGCTTATTTTGTGGAAACCCAATAACAACCACGATTGCGGTCAACGCCTCGAATGGAGAGCAAGTTCTGATCCCTTTCCGCTTACCAGAAAATCAGTCTCACGTTGTGGCGGAACAAATCGAAACTTTAATCTCCAGCAGAACGCGCCGTTGAACTCATCCTTTTTGCTATTCAAAATGGATGGCATCCTCTCCCAGAAGGGTTTCAATTTCCTGGATCACTTCGTCCGAAGGTTGGATTCTCAAATTGTCCTCCACACTTATAACTTTGGTTTGGTTGTCGGGAAAAATAAAATGAAGAAAAGTCTCATTCCTGCCTTTGTGCGCGGCAAGAATATTTTTTATCTCGATCAAAGTTTCCTTTTCCAACCCGGGAGTTCTGAGGTTGATGTGGACTTTCCCCTTCCAGTGCTTTTTGGTTTCCGACAAAGGCTTGATCTCCTGAACGATGATCTTAGGCATGTTGCCGTCTGCATCCACCGTTCCTTTCACTAGCAACGGTTCGTCCTGACTCAACAGAAATTCACACGCGGCATAAGTTTCCGGCCAGAGAATCACTTCGACGGACCCTTGTAAATCTTCCAGAGTCACGATCGCCATTTTATCGCCTTTGCGGGTCGTCTTCGGCAACACCTTGATCGGAATACCGGCAATAATCACGGCTTTCCCAGTTCCTGCCTCGCTGATACTGGCGGAATTGGAATCGGTGAACCAGGCAAGGTCTTTCGCGTAACGATTGAGCGGATGCCCGGTAATGTAAAACCCGATGCTTTCCTTCTCAAACTTTAAACGTTCCTGCTCATTCCATTCTTCAATTTCTTCAGCGCTTTCAGGTTCCGAATCCGATTGCTCCCCATCAAAAACTTCAAACATGCTGGATTGACCCAGCAGGCGGTCGCGTTGTTGCGCCTGCGCCATTTCCATCGTGGCCTGCAGGTTATGCATCATACCCGCGCGATTATTTTCCATTGAATCGCAGGCGCCGCTCTTAATCAAACTTTCGATCACTCGCTTATTGACCTGACGCAAATCCAGGTATTCGCAAAACTGTTTCAAGGAGGTGAACCGGCCCAGTTGATTGCGCGTTTCAATGATGGAGTCGATGGCATTGGCCCCCACGTTTTTTATCGCCCCCAGTCCGAATACCAGCTGATCCTCCGCGATAGAAAAACTGCGGGTGCTGATATTGACATCCGGCGGCTGCACTTTGATGCCCATTTCGCGGCAATCATGAATATAACGGAGAACTTTATCCGTATTGTCCATGTCGCTGGTGATCAGCGCTCCAAAGAATTCCAGCGGGTGATGCGTTTTCAAATAAGCGGTCTGATAGGAAACCTGCGCATAGGCCGCACTGTGAGATTTATTGAACCCGTAGCCGGAAAACTTTTCCATCAGGTTAAAAATCTTGTCCGCCTTTTTTTCCGGAATGTCGTTTTTCCGGCAGCCGTCCATGAATTTCTGCCGCTGCGCCGCCATTTCCTCCGGCTTCTTTTTCCCCATCGCACGGCGCAAAAGATCGGCATCTCCCAAACTAAACCGCGCCAGGACACTGGCGATGTTCATCACCTGTTCCTGATAAAGGATGACGCCATGGGTTTCTTTCAAAATATCCCTGAGCTGCGGCAGGTCGTATTTTTCCTGCAATGTCCCGTGCTTGCGTTTGATGTAATCATCCACCATGCCGCTTTCCAACGGACCAGGACGATACAAAGCGAGAAGCGCAATGATATCTTCAAAACAGTCCGGTTTCATCTTCTTGAGCAGGTCGCGCATGCCGTTGCTTTCCAGCTGGAACACGCCCAGCGTCCGTCCCTGACTCAGGAGCTTGAACGTTTCCGCATCATTTTTGGGAATGGCGTCGATATCGAGATCAATGTCGCGGGACTGCTTGATGAGTTTTAAAGCGTTGTCGATGACGGTCAGAGTTTTAAGACCAAGAAAATCCATTTTCAACAGCCCGAGTTTCTCGACACTGGCCATGGAAAACTGCGTCACGACTTCGTCGTTGCTGCCTTTATAGAGAGGCAGAAACTGGGTCAGCGGTTTGGAGGAAATGACCACTCCCGCCGCGTGGGTAGAACAATGGCGCGGCAACCCCTCCAGGCTTAAGGCGATTTCGAGCAACTCGGCCACCTTCTCACTTTCCTTTTTCATTTGCCCAAAGCGCGGCTCTTCCTTGAACGCGTCCTCCAATGTGATGTTCAAGCGCGTGGGAACCAGTTTGGCTATCTTGTCCACTTCGCCGTAGCTCATATCCAGCACCCGCCCCACATCGCGGAGCACGCCCTTGGCATTCATACTTCCAAAGGTGATGATCTGGGACACATTCTGGTTGCCGCCATATTTCTCGGTCACGTACTTAATGACTTCTTCACGCCCGTCCATGCAAAAGTCGATGTCGATATCGGGCATACTCACCCGTTCGGGATTCAAAAACCGCTCGAACAGCAGTCCATATTGCAGTGGATCGATGTCGGTGATCTTGAGCGCGTAGGCCACCACACTGCCGGCGGCGGACCCCCGGCCCGGCCCGACGGGTATGTTCTGGGACCGCGCGTGGTGGATAAAATCCCAGACGATCAGAAAATAACCGGGATACCCCATTTTACGGATGATGCCCAACTCTTCATTCAGTCGCGCCTCGTAGGCTTCGGCATCGAACTCAATACCGCGCTTGGTCATCAACTCCAAACGTTCGTTCAATCCCTCCCGCGTTTTTTCTTCGAGGTAGGTTTCCAGAGTGTAACTTTCAGGAATCGGGTATTCAGGCAAATTGAGTTTGTCGAATTCGATATTCAGCTCGCAGCGTTCGGCGATTTTAAGCGTGTTCTCAATGGCTTCGGGGACGTCTTTAAACAGTTCGATCATTTCTTCGGGCGACTTGAAATAATACTCGTCCGAAGGATAGCGCATGCGGTACTGATCGCTCATGGTTTTCCCGGTCTGCAGACAGAGCAGGATTTCATGGGCATGGAAATCCTTGCGCTCCAGGTAGTGGCAGTTGTTGGTGGCGACCAAGGGAAGTGAAAGTTTTTTGGCGATCTTGACGAGTTCCTTGTTGATCTTTTCCTGATACTCCATTTTGTGGTTTTGGAGTTCGAGGAAAAAATTATCTTCTCCCATGATGTCCCGGTATTGATCGGCCACTTTTTCCGCCGCCGGGATATTTTCCTTGTTGACATTATGGGCGACCTCGCCTCTGCCGCAGGAACTAAGAGCGATCAATCCTTCCGCATGTTCGGCCAGCAGTTCCTTGTCGATGCGGGGTTTGTAATAGAACCCTTCCAGATATCCGGAGGTGACCAGACGCAGAAGGTTGTTATACCCCGTGTCGTTTTGCACCAGAAGAATGAGGTGGTAGGAGGCGTCGCGCAGACCGTAGTTCGTCTTTTTTTCTTTCCGGCTTTCAGGCGCGACATACACTTCACAGCCGATGATGGGCTTTAAGCCATGTTTCTTCGCCCCGTTGTAAAAATCCACCGCGCCGAACAGGTTGCCGTGATCGGTCATGGCGATGGCCGGCATCTTGTATTCCACAGCCCGCTTGAACAGGGAGTCATGCCGCAGCGAAGAATCGAGCAGACTGTAAAACGTGTGCAGATGCAGATGAACAAAGTTAGAAGGACTCATAAAGAACGATCAGCCTAAAAGTTTGTCGGGAGAAACATATTCGAGATCCAGCGCTTGGGCCACCGCTGGATGCGTCACATGCCCTTTATACAGATTCAGCCCCAGCTTCAATGCCGGGTTCTCCTGCAACGCCCGCTTGTAGCCCTTTTGCGCCAACTCCATCGCGTAGGGAAACGTCGCATTGGTCAAAGCAAAAGTCGAGGTGCGCGCCAAAGCCCCAGGCATATTGGCGACGCAATAGTGGATGACCCCTTCCTCCTCGTAGATGGGATTGCTGTGGGTGGTCGGGCGCGAAGTTTCAAACACACCGCCCTGGTCGATGCCCACATCCACCACGACGGACCCCGGTTTCATTTGTTTCAACATCTCGCGTGAAACCAGCCGCGGCGCTTTGGCTCCCGGTATGAGAACCGCACCAATGACCAGATCCGCGAGACGCAGGGCGTCCATCAAATTAATCTTATTCGACATCAATGTGCGGAGCCTGGCGCCGTAGATGTCATCAAGATAGCGAAGGCGTTGCAGGTTGGTGTCGAGCAGTGTCACCATGGCTCCGGTGCCGATGGCCATTTTCGCCGCGTTCGATCCCACGATGCCGCCGCCGATGATGACCACATGGCCGGGATCGACACCGGGAACGCCGCCCAGCAGAATTCCACGGCCCCCGTTCTCGCCTTCCAGGCATTTGGCTCCCTCGTGAATGGACATGCGGCCCGCCACCTCGCTCATGGGGATGAGAAGCGGCAGGGATTTATCGGCAAGCTGGACTGTTTCATAGGCGATGCCGATGACTTTTCTTTTTAGAAGCCCGAGAGCCAGCTCTTTGGCGGGAGCCAGGTGAAGGTAGGTGTAGAGTATCTGCCCTTCGCGGAGCAGAGGATATTCCTCCGGCAACGGTTCCTTCACTTTGACGATCATTTCGGCCTGGGCAAAGATTTCGTTGCGGCTTAAGATCTTCGCCCCCTGTTCCTCGTACTGCCGGTCGGCGAGGCCACTCCCCCGCCCAGCGTTGGTTTCGACCAGCACTTCGTGCCCTTTGGCTGTCAGCTCGTGCACCCCGGCAGGGGTCACCGACACCCGGTCTTCATCTTCCTTTATTTCCCTGGGAACACCGATGATCATGAATTGTTTTCCTTCCCGCTGCTGATATTCGCAGGTTCTTGAACCGGTTCGCATTCAGAGCCGCGCCAAAATCAGTCGCTCCGTTTCGGTCTCCCTTTATACAAAATTATATTTCAGGACACCAATATTTTATAATGTTGCCTTATTGTTTAAGCGAAAATTGATCTTTCCTCCAAAATCCTTTAAATTGAAATCACCAAACCGCATTTTCACTTTAATCCTAATGACTTGGAGTTTTTATTCTTGGAAGACGTGGCTAAATCCAAAATCGACCAACTGGTGCGTTCTCAGTTAAGTCAGGACGGAAAGCTGCTGGATCTTGAAGACAAGGAGATCGGACCCGAGGAATTAAAACTGATGGCCGATATGGAAGAGCTGGCCACGGTTCAGCAACTTTATCTCAGCCACAACTTCCTTGCAGGTGAGGCGATTGAAATATTGGCTCAGTCCAAAGCCTTCCCGAAACTCAATTCATTATACCTGAACCACAATAACCTGGGAGATAACGAGGCCGAGCTTCTTGCCGAGTCGCCTAATTTGCAGAACCTAAAATGCCTGATGCTGGAAGCAAATAATATCGGCCCCGATGGAGCCAGGGCGCTGGCCGCTTCCACCAATCTTGAAGCCTTGGAAATATTGTTTCTCGACAGCAATCCAATCGGTCCTGAAGGCGCCGAAGCCATCGGTCAATCCGATCAACTGCCGGGTCTCAGGGCATTGCATCTCGACAGCACCGGGTTGGGAGATAAAGGGGCGGTTTCTTTAGCCAATTCTCCAAATCTGGCCTCTTTGACCAAGCTTTATTTATGCTCCGACGGGATCGGCAACAAGGGAGCCATTGCTCTGGCAAGTTCTCCCTAGCTCAAAAAGTTAGCGGTGCTGAGCGTCTGGAGGAATGAAATCCGCGACCAGGGCGGCCAGGCCATCGCCGATTCCGAAACATTTTCGAATCTTGAACGGCTGTACATGAGTCTAAATTTAATAGAACGTCCGGTGAGGAAACTCATCCGGCAATCAGAACTTGCCGCACGACTCAAAACCCTGGTGATGGACTAAAGGGCTATCCGCATCTTTGGGAGCAATAAAATGGACTATAAATTTACCTATGGCAGGCTATTTAACGTGCTGTTCCACATTGGAGTGGCCATCAACGTTCTGCTGGTGACCTGGATTTTCCTGATATTTTTTGAAGTGATTTAGCGGCGGACCTGGCTCACGCCAATTCTGCAGGGACGGTGGCTTTCACCAGATACTCCATATTCTTCCAGCGAAGTTTCTCGACAGGAACCAAATACTCCCCCTTGGCGTTGCGGAACGGACGCCACTCGTGATCCATGTAAATTTCATTCGGGCGGAATCCCGCTTTATACAGAAGCGATTGGTTGTTTGAAATATAATAGCCGAGATAGAAATATTTGATGCCGTGCCGGCGGGAAAATTCCAATTGTTTGAGAATGCTGAACGTTCCCAAACTCATTTTTGCATCGCGGGGAACGTAAAACGTGTAAATGGCTGAAAACGCGTTGCTGGTAAAATCCCCCAACGCCACGCCAATCAGCTTTCCCTGCCAGTAATATTCAAACTCGATTCCAAACGGAGTGTTGACGTAAAAGGAAAGGCGAAAGTTCTGCTCGTCTTCTACATCGTCCTGAAGAGATTGAAACCTTTTTTTGTGTTCGAGATAGAGCCGGAATTTTTCGTCGGAATATTGAGGTTTCCCGGTTTTAACTTCAATCTCCTTACAGGAGGCCAGCGACCGCTTTTGACTTCGGGTCATATGGAACTCGTCGGTGCGAACGCGGAT